>NZ_JBIFFO010000063.1:0-1341 GCF_043557115.1 Sulfitobacter sp. 1A13679 | reverse complement strand
CGTTCCAATGGCTCGATCGCTGACTATGCATCCGGGTTTACCGTAGATCCGCACCAGCGCATCCAGCTCACGCGCAATGGACGTGTCACGGTTTGATGCCGCTCCTTTGATAGCATTTATTGCAGCAAAGGAGACGAACTATGGGAACGAAACGCACGGACGAATTCCGCGCTGATGCGGTGCGGATCGCGCTGACAAGCGGGCTGACACGCAGGCAAGTTGCCTCAGATTTGGATATTGGCTTATCGACGCTGAACAAGTGGGTGACGGCGCATCGTGACACCAATGTGGTGCCTGACAAGGACTTGGAACTTGCCCGGGAGAATGAACGGCTTCGGCGAGAGAACCGCATTCTCAAGGAGGAGAGGGAGATTCTAAAAAAGGCAACGCAGTTCTTCGCGGGGCAAAAGCCATGAGGTTTCGGTTCATCGAAGAACACCGTCACGCCTTCTGCGCCAAGCGGATGTGTGACGTGCTGGGTGTCAGCTCACGCGGCCTGCGCGCCTATCGCAACCGCCCTGCCAGCCAAAGACAGAGGACTGACATGGTCGTGCTGGCCCACATCAAGGAGCAATCCCGTCTAAGCTTGGGCAGCTATGGACGACCGAGGATGACGGAAGAATTGAAAGAGCTGGGCTTGAATGTCGGCCATCGTCGGGTTGGCAGATTGATGCGTGAGAATGGCATACGGGTCGAGAGATCGAAGAGATACAAGGTGACAACGGATAGTAATCACGCCTTCAACATTGCGCCCAACCTGCTGAACCGTGACTTCCAGGCGGAGGGACCCAATCAGAAGTGGGCAGGTGACATCAGCTATGTGTGGACCCGTGAAGGGTGGTTGTATCTCGCGGTTATCCTCGATCTGCATTCACGCCGGGTGATCGGTTGGGCGGTGAGCAACCGGATGAAGCGCGACCTGGCAATCCGGGCATTGAAAATGGCTGTTGCGCTGCGGCAGCCGCCCAAGGGCTGCATCCATCACACCGATCGTGGGTCGCAATATTGTTCGCACGACTACCAGAAGCTTCTGCGCCACCATGGGTTCATGGTATCGATGAGCGGCAAGGGCAATTGTTATGACAACTCTGCCGTCGAGACCTTCTTCAAGACGATCAAGGCAGAGCTGATCTGGCGGAGACCATGGCATACGCGAAGAGAAGCAGAGCTGGCCATCTTCCAATACATCAACGGCTTCTACAATCCGCGAAGGCGGCACTCAGCACTGGGTTGGAAAAGCCCGGTCGCTTTCGAAAGGAAAGTGGCCTAAACGAGCACGTGGGGCGGCACAAAAACGCGACAGGTCCAGTCACGCCTTCTGCGCCAAGCGGATGTGTGACG
>NZ_JBIFFO010000024.1:0-59184 GCF_043557115.1 Sulfitobacter sp. 1A13679 | reverse complement strand
TTGCCGTCGCTGTCCTTGCGCTGGCCCGATTCCATCGGGTGGCTGATCAGCGTCTTGATCGTGATGACCTCGCCGGCCTCGGCCTTTTTCGGCACTTTGACGCGGGGTGTTACACCTTCTGCCATTTTCTAAACTCCTGATTTGGGGCGCGCGGGCTTAGCCGCCGCAGCCACCGATTGTAACTTTGATCTCTGCGCTGGTGCGGGCGAACGTGCCGTCTTCCAGCTTGGCGATGGCGATGACGTCTTGGGTCTGCGCCAGCCGGATGCGGGTGGAGGCGCTGCGGCTGCCCGCCAGCGGGCCGAAGTTGAAGGTGCCCACGGGCGGTGTCGGGTTGCCCGCAGCCAGCACCATGATCGCCGAAGCGCCCGGTGCCTCTACCGAGATTGGCACGGTGTTGCCGTTCTCGGCGATCTCGGGCGCGGTCAGGGTCACGCCGGTGTCGGCCATATCGGCCCCGCCAGTGAATTCCGCGATCAATTCGTCCACCGTGGCGGCCGAAGCCCCCACCGGCAGGATGGTCAGCGCCATGGCGCCAAAGCCGAGGCCCAGAGTTTCACGTCTTGAGAAGTTCATCTCTCGTCTCCTTGTTCGTACGGGCGCAGCGCGCCGTCATTCCATTCCGCGATGCGCTGATCGCGATCTCTTGCACCGGTCCCCCGCCACCGCTTGCTCAGCGCGGCGGGCGGGCCGCGTCACTCTTCCTTAAGCGTCGCCAGAAAGGCCACGATATCTTCGATTTGCTGCGCGTCCAGCAGCGGCGGCAAAGGTTCGGTCCCCGCCTTGCCGGTGAAGCCGTCGCCGGGGCGGATATAGCCGCTGGTCTTGTAATAGGACGGCATCATCGAGCCTTCGAAGGTCATCTTGCTATTGGCCACGATGCCGCGCAACTCGGCCTCGTTCCAGCGGTCACCAGCCCCGTCGAGCATCGGACCGATTTCACCCTGGAAGGGAACCTCGCTGAGCGCGCTGATCTGGTGGCAGGCCACGCAGTTGCCCGCCTTCTTGCTGCCGACGATGGCCGCACCCTTGGCGGCATCCCCGGGTGTCCCGGTCAGGGATTGTTCAACCGAACCATAGTCATCATAGGTCACGTCGGCAGGTGCCACGGTTTCTGCGGCGGCCAGAACGGGCGCGCCCGACACAATTGCGGCGGCGATCCATCTCATCATCGAAAACTTCCTCCCAGTGCCGATCACGGTGATGTGTGATCCGGTTTACCTGACCCTAAGACAGGGATGCGGCGCGGCGCAACAACAAATTCAAACTTTTGAATAGCTTTCCCCGTGCGGCGCCGCTTTCCCCGGTCAATCGGTGCTGCCATTGTTGCGTTCTTGGATCATCCGCGCGTGGTAGCGTTGGAAATCCTCATCGCCGTCGAGCGCGTAGCGTTCCTCGTTTACCCATGTGAGCATATCAAGCGTCGTGCCCTTGCCGAACGCCCCCGGCATCACCGCCACCGCCGCCTGCGGCGCGGTCGCGTCTTCGGCCACCTCATGGGGCAGGAACATCAGCGTCGGGGTGAAGAGAATCCCCCATTTCCGCGCCATCTGCTTTTCCGAGAGCGTCTCCCCGTCGAAATCGGTCACTTCGATATCGCCATGCAGGTTCAGCTGCACAACGAAATAATTCTCTTCAATGTAATTGGCGATTTCGGGGGCTGGGAAAACCTCTTCGTGCATCTTGGTGCAATAGATGCAGCCGCGCTGTTCGAACATCAGCATCAGACGTTTGTCCTCGCCCCTGGCCTCCTCCAGATCCTCACGCAGGTCTTTGAAGGTGTCGCGCATCCAGGGCGTCTTGTGCAGCCCGTCGTCGCCCAGTTCCGCCGCGGCCAAAGGCCAAGCCAGCATCGCCGCCGCCACTGCGGCTCCTATCCTCGATCCGATCATCTTGGCGTCCTCCTCCTGATTGTTGCGTCTATCCTAGCGTCGTGAAGCTGGGGAACCAACGGATCATCGCATCCGCGATCAGTTGCACACCGCCGGTCACGATCAGCACGGCAAAGAGGATTAGCATCACCCCCATCGCCTTTTCCACCTTTTGCACCAGCGCCATATGCCGCGCGGCCCAGTTGAGAAACGGTTTGGCGAAAAGCGCGGCCACCACGAAGGGCGCGGTCATCCCCGCGCCATAGGCGGCCAGTAACAGCCCGCCCCGGGCGATATCGCCCATGCCTGAGGCGATCATCAAGATCGCCGCCAGCGCGGGGCCGACGCAGGGTGTCCAGCCAAAGCCGAAGGCCAGCCCCATGACATAGGCGCCCCAGACCGAAGTGGGCTTGCCGCCCCCCTCCAGCCGCGCCTCGCGGTAGAGCAGCGGCACTTTGATCACGCCGAGGAAGTGCAGACCGAAGACCGTCAGGATCGCTGCCGCCACCCAGCTCAGCGGCTCAAGGTACTGGGTGAACACCTGCCCGATGGCCGTGGCACCCATGCCGAGCAGAACAAAGATCGTCGTGACCCCAAGCGCGAAGAGCAGCGAAGACAACACCAAGCGCCGCTGCGCCCCCGGCGCGATTGCACCATCGCCGCGCAATTCGGTCACGCTGAGCCCCGCCATATAGCTAAGGTAGAATGGCACCATCGGCAGAATGCAGGGCGTAAAGAAGCTGAGCAGCCCTGCGAAAAGCGCGCCTGCATAGGTGATGTCGAACATGTTACCCCCCGCCCGCGCCGCGCCGGTCCGCCGCGCTTGAACAATTCACATATTCAAATTACGTTGAGTGTCGTCCAAACGTCAATCAGGCAAGCCGATGATCCGCACACTGACCGCTCTGAGCTTCGCGGCGCTGACCGCCCTGCCCGCCCAGCCCCTACAGGCGGTAGAACTGGTCATGGTCGAACAGCCCGGCTGCATCTATTGCCAGCGTTGGGACGAAGAGATCGCCCCCGCCTATCCCAAGACCGCCGAAGGGGCTTTCGCCCCGCTGCGCCGCGTCGATATCTCCGCCGTGGAAGAGAGCGTCACCCCGCAGCGTGCGGTGATCTTCACCCCGACCTTTTTGCTGGTCGAAGAGGATGTCGAATTGGGCCGCCTCGAAGGCTACCCCGGTGCGGAGTTCTTCTGGCCCATGCTTGATACGCTCTTGCACGACAAGACCGATTTCGAGGACCCGACCGAATGACAAGCCTGCCCGTGATGACCCCCGACATGTCCCAAGAGGACATGGACCGGATGCTGACCAATGCCGTGACCGCGTCGAATTTCCTCAAGGCGATCAGCCATGAGGGGCGGTTGATGATCCTGTGTCACCTCGTTTCGGGAGAGAAGTCGGTGAGCGAGTTGGAAGCCCTGCTCTCGACCCGGCAAGCCGCCGTATCGCAGCAACTGTCGCGCCTCAGGCTCGAAGGGCTGGTGACTCCGCGTCGGGACGGTAAAACGATCTACTACCGGCTTGCCGACGACCGCCCGCGCAGGATGCTGGAACTGGTCTACGAATTGTTCTGCAAGGATGATTGAGCTTTGGGGCCAGCCGCTGACCGCCGCCCTTCTGGGCGGGCTGGGCGGCGTGTTGCTGGGCCTCGCCGCACGATTGGGGCGGTTTTGCACCCTGGGCGCGATCGAAGACCTGCTCTATGGCGGATCGGGCGACCGAATGCGGATGTGGGGTCTGGCCATCGGCGTGGCGATGCTGGGCAGTTTCACCCTTGCCAGCTTGGGGCTGATCAACCTCGACCGCGCCTTTCACTTGACGATTGCCTTCTCATGGGCGCCTGCGGTCTTTGGCGGGCTGATCTTCGGCTACGGCATGGCGCTGGCGGGCACCTGCGGCTTTGGCGCTTTGGCGCGGCTTGGCGGGGGTGACCTGCGCGCCTTCGTCATTGTCTTGGTCATGGGGCTTGCGGCTTTTGCCGTGCTCTCCGGCCCGCTTGCCCCGGCGCGCGCCCTGCTCTTCCCGCGCCAGATGAACGCGGGGCCGCCTGACGGCATCGCACATGTGCTGTCGGCCTTCATGGGCGGATCGGTGCCGCTGATCGGCATCCTGCTCGGCCTCGTGGTCTGCCTGCTGATGCTCAGCGCCCGCAGCTTTCGTGGCGATCTGCGCAAAGTGTTCTGGGGCGCTGTTGCCGGGCTTGCCATCACCTCGGGTTGGGCGGGCACGGCGTGGCTGGCGCAGACCGGTTTTGGCGCGCAAACGCTGATGTCGCATAGCTATGCCGCCCCTGTGGGAGAGACGCTGCTCTATGCGATGCAGGGGTCGGTCCGCCCGCTCAGCTTTGGCATCGGCTCGGTCGCGGGGGTCTGGGTCGGGGCCTTTCTAGGTTCGCTCTGGCAGGGGCATTTCCGCTGGGAAGCCTGCGAAGACCCTCGCGAACTCCGCCGCCAGATATTCGGCGCGGGGCTGATGGGCGCGGGTGCGGTGATCGCCATGGGCTGCACCATCGGGCAAGGCATCTCGGCCATCTCGGTGCTGGCCTTTAGCGGGCCGGTGACCCTCGCCGCAATTTTTGCGGGCGCGGCTTTGGGCCTGCGCCAACTCATCGTAGGATTTCGCCGCAGCACAGTCTGACGCGTCATAAAACCGTGACAGTCATGATGCAAATGGAGGCCAGCCAAGTCACCTAAGGAAGCATGATGACCCGCCGCGAGATTCTCAACGACCCCGCCATCGGCAACAAGGCCGAAGCCTTTGAGGCATTCGACGACATCCCCACCAATGCGAACCTGTCACGCACCATCGGCGATGTGATCAACGCCCGCTATGGCCGCCGCGACATCCTGCGCGGCATGCTTGGGGTGTCGGCCACCACCGCCCTTTTCGGCAGCGCCGCCGCCATCGCCCCGTCCAAGGCCAGCGCCGCCACCAGCCGCTATGTCTTTAACGAACTGGCATGGGGCAATGACGAGACCCACCATGTCGCCCCCGGCTATGACGCGCAGATCCTGCTGCGGTGGGGCGATCCGATCACTGCAGACGCGCCGGAATTCGACGTGATGAACCAGACCGCCGCCGCGCAGTCGAAGCAGTTCGGCTATAACAACGACTATGTCGGTTTCGTGCCCCTGAACGACGATGGCAGCCGTGGGCTGCTCTGCGTGAACCACGAATACACCAACGAAGAGGTCATGTTCCCCGGTCTTGGCCGTCAGGACAAGGTGAACTTCAAAGGCATGACCCCTGAGTTGATCGACATCGAAATGGCAGCCCACGGCGGCTCGGTCGTCGAGATCGCCCGCGACGCGGCGGGCAAATGGCAAGTGGTGCGCGACGGCAAGATGAATCGCCGCATCACCCCGCTCGACACCGCGATGACGCTGAGCGGCCCCGCCGCCGGTCACGTGCGGCTGCAAACCAACGACGACCCCAGCGGCACCAAGGTCATCGGCACGCTCAACAACTGCGCGGGCGGGCTGACCCCTTGGGGCACATGGCTGATGGCCGAAGAGAACTTCCACGGCTATTTCTGGACCGACAAGCTGGATGCCGACGGCAAACCCGACATCACCGGTGCCGCGGAAGAGAAATCTTGGGACCGTTACGGCGTGCCGGGCATGTGGTACGCTTGGGGGCAGAAACACGACCGTTTCAACGTGGACGCCGAGCCGAACATGCCCAACAAGTTCGGCTGGGTGGTCGAGGTTGACCCGATGGACCCGACCTCAACCCCCGTCAAACGCACCGCTCTGGGCCGTTTCCGCCATGAGGGCGCCGAGACCACGGTCAGCAAAGATGGCAAGCTTGTGGTCTATATGGGCGACGACAACCGCTTTGACTATCAATACAAATACGTCTCTGCCGGGACCGTCTCCGATGATCCGGCGGCCAATGGCGATCTGCTGGACGATGGCACGCTATATGTCGCGCGGTTCGAAGAGGACGGCACGATCAACTGGCTGCCGCTCGTGCATGGCACCGGGCCGCTGACCGCCGAAAATGGGTTCAACGACCAAGGCGACGTGATGATCGACACCCGTCTGGCCGCCGACCTGCTGGGCGCCACCCCGATGGACCGCCCCGAAGACGCGCAGCCGCGCGGCGATGGCACGGCCTATATCCTGCTGACCAACAACACCAAGCGCAAGCAGGGCGACACCAACGCCGCCAACCCGCGCCCGGAAAGCAGCTTTGGCCATATCATCGAGATCAAGGAAGCGAATGCCGACCACGCTGCCACCAGCGGCACATGGTCGATCCTCGTGCAATGCGGTGACCCAAAGGTGGCCGAAGTCGGCGCCCAGTGGAACCCCGAGACATCGGAGAACGGCTGGTTCGGCAGCCCCGACAATGCCGCGATGGATGCCGACGGGCGGCTCTGGATCAGCACCGATCAGGGCAGCAGCTGGGGCAAGACCGGCAAATCCGACGGGCTCTACGCGCTTGAAACCGAAGGCGAAGCGCGCGGCACCTCGAAGCTCTTCTTCCGCTGCCCCGTGGGCGGTGAGATGTGCGGCCCCTACTTCACCGAGAATGGCGAAACGCTCTTTGTCGCGGTGCAGCACCCGGGGACGGATGGCACCAAGGACATCCCCGGTTTCGAGCGGGAAAGCACCTTTGAGGACCCGGCCACCCGCTGGCCCGACTTCGACCCCAAGATGCCCCCGCGCCCTGCGGTGGTCGTCATTACCAAGCAAGGCGGCGGCAAGATCGCCGTCTGATCAGAATTCTATAAAAGTCATTTCAGCATGTAAGATGTGGTGCAGCTTCCCCGGCTGCACCACTTTTTATTGGGCTGCTTCTATTAGCCAGCGCCGAAATTAGTCCGACAGGCAGTCAGACATGCGCTGCGCCATGCCGCGCAGCAGTTCGGGGTAGAAAGAAACACCCAGTTCCAGATCCGCGCCGATCGGGTCGAGCGTGCCGGTCCCGGTCTCCTGCCCCTCGGTCACGGCGGCAATCAGGCCGGGGTTGAACTGCGGCTCGGCAAAGACGCATTTCGCGCCGCTCTCGGCCACTAGGTCGCGCAGCTCTGCCACACGCGCAGCCCCCGGAGCGCGGGCGTCATTCTCGCTGATGGCACCACGGGCTTCGATGTCGAAACGCGCTTCGAAATAGTGGTAGGCGTCATGGAAGACGATGAAGGGGCGGTCTTTGACCGGGGCGAGGGTCTCGGCGATGTCTTCCTCCAAGACCGCAAGCTCGGCCTGAGCGGCCTCGGCGTTCTCACGATATTGCGCGGCATTCTCGGGGTCTAGCTCCGCCAGCGCCTCGGCGATCTGGCCCAGCCAAAGCTGTGCATTGCGCGGGTCGAGCCAGACGTGCGGATCGTTGCCGCCATGGGCGTGGCCGTGATCGTCGTGGCCGTGGTCGTCGTGGTCGTGGTCATCATGTCCGTGGTCGTCATGATCGCCGTGGTCATGTCCTTCGTGGTCATGCTCTTCGTCATGTGCGTCGTGACCATGTTCGTCGTGATCATGATCATCATGCTTATGACCTTCCTCAGCATGATCGTGACCTTCGTGGTCCCCATGCCCCTCATCACCATGGTCATGCGGCTCGAATGTCGCCCCCTCACGGAAGGCGAAAACCCGCGTGCCGGGCTGCTCCATCAAGGCCAGATGGCTGGCCCTGCTGGCCAGCGATTGCAGCGGATCGGCCAGCCATGGGGTCAGCGACGGGCCGACCCAGACGACCAGATCGGCCCCGCTCAGCGCGCGTGCCTCGGAGGGGCGCATGGCATAGCCATGGGGCGAGCTGCGCGGCGGCACGATGAGGTCGGGCGTGCCGACCCCTTCCATCACCTGCGACACCAGCCCATGCACCGGGGCGATATCTGTCGCAACGGCGGGGACATCCGCCCAAAGCGGCGACGCGGCAGCGGCGAGAACGGCGGCGGGGAGCGTGAAACGATACATGGCAGACCTTCAAAATGTTATAGTATCACCTTGCTAACACCGCTGTTATAACATATCAATACCGAAACGAATTGAGGTTCCCCATGCGCCCCATAGGATTCAGTGATCATGACCACGCCGCCTGCGTGCGGAGCACCATGCAGGTGGCCGAAGCGCAATGCGCCGAACGCGGCCTGCGGCTGACCCCGGTGCGCCGCCGCGCGCTGGAGATCCTGCTGTCGGAACACCGCGCCTTGGGCGCCTATGACCTGCTCGCCCGTCTGTCAGCCGAGGGGCTGGGCGCGCAGCCCCCCGTGGCCTATCGCGCCTTGGATTTTCTGGTGAAAGCCGGGCTTGCCCATAAAATCGAAGCGCTCAATGCCTATGTCGGCTGCGTGCACCCGGGCGAGGATCACGCCCCCGCCTTTCTGATCTGTCGCAGCTGCCGCTCGGTGGCGGAGGCCGATACCACCCCGAACAGAAGCCGCCTTGGCGATGCCGCCCGCGCCGCCGGATTCCGCATTGAGCGTAGCGTGGTCGAGGCCGAGGGCCTCTGCCCCGCCTGTCAGGAGCCCGGTGCATGAGCCTGATCAATACGCGCGGCCTGACCCTGCGCCACGACGGTCAGATCGCCCTGCGCGACGTGAACTTCAATATCGACGCTGGTGAGATCGTCACCATCGTCGGTCCCAACGGGTCGGGCAAATCCAGCCTGCTGCGCGCGCTGATCGGCGCGCTGAAACCGGCTGCGGGCAAGATCAACCGCAAACCGGGGCTGCGCATCGGCTATGTGCCGCAAAAGCTGCAAATCGACGCGACGCTGCCGCTCACCGTGCGCCGTTTCATCAACCTGCCCCGCCGCCAGAAGCCCGAGGCGATCCGCGACGCGCTGGCCACCGCTGGCGTGCCGGAACTGGCAGAGCGGCAGATGGTCGACCTCTCAGGCGGGCAATTCCAACGCGTGCTGCTGGCCCGCGCCCTGCTGGAAAGGCCCGATCTGCTGATCCTCGACGAGGCGACGCAGGGGCTGGACCAGCCCGGCTCCGCCGCCTTTTACCGCCAGATCGAAGCCGTGCGCCAAGACCTCGGCTGCGCCGTGCTGATGGTCAGCCATGATCTGCATGTCGTCATGGCGGCCAGCGACCGTGTGCTCTGCCTCAACGGCCATGTCTGCTGCGAAGGCACGCCCGAGACCGTCTCCGAAGCGCCCGAATACCGCGCCCTCTTTGGCAGCGGCACCCAAGGGGCGCTGGCGCTCTACCGGCACGATCACGACCATCACCACCACCATCATGGCGCCGCCTGTGACGGCCACCACCAAGAGATTGAGAATGCTTGACGATTTCATTCTGCGCGCCGCCCTCGCGGGCCTTGGCGTAGCGCTGGCCGCCGCCCCTTTGGGCTGTTTCGTGATCTGGCGCCGCATGGCCTATTTCGGCGATGCCACCAGCCATGCCGCCCTCTTGGGCGTGGCGCTGGCGCTGGCGACCGATCTGCCGATCACCGCGGGCGTGCTTTTAGTGGCGCTCGTCATGGCGCTGGTGATCAGCACGCTGTCGGGCCGCAATGTCAGCGCCGACGCGCTTTTGGGCGTGATGGCCCATTCCGCACTGGCGCTTGGTCTCGTGGCCGTGTCCCTGCTGCCGGGGCAGCGGGTCGATCTGTCGTCCTACCTTTTTGGGGAAATCCTCGCCGTGACACGCTTTGACCTCGGCGTGATCTGGGGCGGTGCCGTGGCGGTGGCACTGTTGCTGGCGTGGCGCTGGTCGGCGCTGCTGGCGGCGACGCTGAACCCCGATCTGGCGCAGGCCGCGGGCGGCAATCCGCGGCGCGAGCAGTTGATCCTGACGCTGGCGCTGGCGATTATGGTGGCCGTGGCGATCAAAGTGGTCGGCGCGCTGCTGATCGCGGCGATGCTGATCATCCCCGCCGCCACCGCCCGCCCCTTTGCCCGCACGCCGGAAACCATGGCTTTTTGGGCCATGGGTCTGGGCGCGGTGGCGGCCCTCGGGGGGCTGCTGGCCTCGCTGGAGTTCGACACACCGACGGGGCCCAGCATCGTCAGCATCGCAGCGGGTCTCTTTGCGCTTTCCTCGGCCTTTTCGGCGGCCCTTCCGGCGCTGCGCCGCCGGGGCTGACCCCGACGGCGGCTTGGCTTAGCGCACGATCACCGCGTCGGCTTCGATCTCAAGCTTGGCCTCATCCTCGACCAGACCGGCGACGACCACCATCGCCATGGCTGGGAAATGCTTACCCATGACCTCGCGATAGGCCCGGCCCACGTCCTTTTGCGCAGCGAGATATTCTTTCTTATCCGTGACATACCACGTCAGACGGGTGATATCCTCGGGCGTGCCGCCGGCGGCTTCGACCACGTCGCGGATGTTTTGCAGCGCCTGTTTCATCTGGCCGATGAAGTCATGGCATTCGAACTTCTGCTCGGCGGTCCAGCCGATCTGACCGCCGACGAACAGATGGCCATCCGCGCTCAGCATGCCGTTTGCATAGCCTTTTGCGGGGGCCCAGCCTTCGGGCTGAATGATTTGATGCGACATGTCGTGTTCCTTTTTGTTAACAGTCACACGCCGAGGAATTGGTCGGCGATTTGGGAATCGAGCGCGGGCATCGGACCGGACCAGACCGAGCGGCCACGTTCGAGGATAACGGCGTGATCGGCGACGCGCCGCAGCTCGGCGAGGGATTTGTCCACCACCAGAAGCGCCAGACCGCTGTCGCGCTTCAGCTCGGCCACGGCGGCCCAGATTTCTTGACGCACCACCGGGGCCAAACCCTCGGTTGCCTCGTCGAGCAGCAAAAGTTGCGGGTTGGTCATCAGCGCGCGGCCAATCGCCAGCATCTGCTGCTCCCCGCCCGAGAGCGAGCCTGCCGCCTGATCCCGCCGTTCGCCCAAGCGGGGGAAGAGCTTGACCACCCGCGCCTCGTCCCACGGGCCGGGGCGCGCGGCGGCGATAAGGTTTTCATGCACCGTCAGCGTCGCGAAACAGCGCCGCCCCTCGGGCACCAGCCCCACGCCAGCCTGTGCAGCGCGAAACGACGGCAACCCCGCAATGTCGCGCCCATTCAGACGCAGGCTGCCGCTATCGTGTTTCAGCATCCGGCAGATCACCTTGATGGTGGAGGATTTGCCCATCCCGTTGCGCCCCATCAGCGCGCAGACCTCGCCCGCCTTCAGCGCCAGATCGACGCCGAAAAGCGCCTGTGTCGGCCCGTAGGAGGCGGTGATGTCCTTCAGTTCCAGCAGGCTCATGCCGCGTCCTCCTCGCCCAGATAGGCCACGCGGACCTGTGGATCGGCCTTGATCTCGGCCGCCGTGCCGCTGGCGATGACGCGGCCGTAGACCAGCACCGAGATGCGGTCGGCGAGTGCAAAGACCGCGTCCATGTCATGCTCCACCAACAGGATCGGCGCCTCGGCCCGAAGGCCGTCGAGAAAGCCAGTCATCTCGCGCGACCCACTTGCGCCAAGCCCGGCCATCGGTTCGTCCATCAGGAAGACCTTGGGCCGCAGCGTCAGCGCCACGGCGACCTCAAGCTGGCGCCGTTGGCCGTGCGACAGGTCCGATGTGCGCTTGGCCGCGTGATCGGCCAGCCCCACCAGTTCCAGCGCGCGCATCGCCTCGGCCCGCAACGCCGCCTGCCGCATCACCGGGGCGAAGAAGCGCATGACCCGGCCCGATTGGCCAAGCGCGCCCAGCACCGCGTTTTGCAGCACCGTGTATTCCATCGCCAACGAGGAGATCTGGAAGGTCCGCCCCAGCCCGGCCCGCGCGCGCTGCACCGTGCTGAGCGGCGTCACGTCCTGCCCCGCGAAATGCACCGTGCCGCTGTCCGAGCGCAGCCCGCCCGCGATCTGCTTGATCAGCGTCGACTTGCCCGCGCCGTTGGGGCCGATCAGCGCGTGAATCTCGCCTGGGCGCAGGGTGATGGAGACGTCGTCCGTGGCCTTCAGCGCCCCGAAGCTCTTGTGCAGGTTGCGCACATCCAGAAGTACATCATCAGTCATGGGCCACCTCCCGTCCGGCGATCAGGCCGATCATGCCGCCCCGCGCAAAAAGCACCACCATCAGCAAAAGAAAGCCGAGGTAGATGTGCCAGAACTCCGACAGCCCGCCCAGGACATGCTCCAACAGGATGAAAAGCGCCGCCCCGGCCACCGGGCCAAAGAGCCGCCCCACCCCGCCGAGGATCACGAAGATCATGATCTCGCCGGAGGTCTGCCAAGAGAACATCGTCGGGCTGACGAAACGGTTGAGATCGGCAAAAAGCGCGCCCGCAAGACCTGTGACCGCGCCCGAGATGACAAAGGCCACCAGCCGCAGGCGAAAGGGCGCGAGGCCGACGCTCTCGACCCGCTCGGCGTTCTGCCGCGCCGCCGAGAGTGCGAGGCCGAAGGGTGCCCGCGCCAGACGGCCCGCGAAAAGCAACACCAGCGCCAGCACGGCAAAGGCGATGGCAAAGAAGGTCAGCGGGTCCAGCGTGTTCAGCCCCGGAAAGCCGTTGCGCACATAGATCGACAGCCCGTCCTCGCCGCCATAGGCCGGCCAGGAGATCGAGAAGTAGAAGAGCATCTGCCCGAAGGCGAGCGTGACCATGATGAAATAGACGCCCGAGGTGCGCAAAGACAGCGCCCCGATCAGCAGCGCCGCCAGCGCGGAGACCACGATCGCCACCAGCCAGATGACGGGCATCGACTTGGTGCCCTCGATCAGGAAGGGGCTCTCCATGATCGGCGTGTAGCTCTGCGCATGGGCGGCAAGGATGCCCATGGCATAGCCGCCCAAGCCGAAGAATGCCGCGTGACCGAAGCTCACCAGCCCGCCCAGACCAAGCGCGATGTTCAGCCCCACGCCGGCAAGGGCGAGGATCGCGGCCTTGGTGGCCAGCGTGATGATGAAAGGCTCGTCCAGCGCGAAGGCCGCCAGCGCCGTGACCGGCAGGAGCAGGAAGAGAAAGACGTTTACAAGTGTTTCGCGCATCATGGCTCAGGCCTCCCCAAACAGGCCGGTGGGTTTGAAAAGCAAGACCCCCGCCATGAGAATGTAGATCGACATGGAAGCGAGCGAGGAGCCGACAGAGGTGGCCGCCGACGCCTCCATGAAATTGGCAAAGAAGAGCGGCAGCAGGACCGAGCCCAGCGTATCCGTCAGCCCCACCAGCAGCGCGCCGATCAGCGCGCCCTTGATCGAGCCGATGCCACCGATGACGATGACCACGAAGGCAAGGATCAGCACCGGCTCGCCCATGCCCACCTGCACCGACTGGATCGCGCCCACCAACGCCCCGGCGAGCCCCGCAAGGGCGGCCCCGAGCGCGAAGACCAGCGTGTAGAGCTTAGCGATATCGACGCCGAGCGCCGCGATCATCTCGCGGTCGGCCTCGCCCGCGCGGATCTGGATGCCGATACGCGTGCGGGCGATCAGCAGGAAGAGCCCGGCGGCGATGGCAAGACCCACGCCGATGATGACAAGGCGGTAAAGCGGATACTGGATGCCCCCCGGCAGCGTCACCGGCCCCGCCAGCGCGGCGGGAATGTCGAGAAACAGCGGGAAGGAGCCAAAGAAGAAGCGCGTGCCCTCGGAGAAAATCAGGATCATCGCGAAGGTCGCCAGAACCTGATCGAGGTGGTCGCGGTCATAAAGGCGGCGGATCACCGTCATCTCGATCAGGCAGCCCGCCAATGCGGCAGCGGCAAGTGCGGCCACCAGCGCCAGAAGGAAGGACCCGGTGGCCGCCGCCACCGCCGCGGCGGCAAAGGCGCCAACCATGTAGAGCGAACCATGGGCGAGGTTAATCAACCCCATGACCCCGAAGATGAGCGTGAGCCCGGCGGCCATGAGAAACAACATGACCCCGGATTGGACCCCGTTCAGCACCTGTTCGACGAGCAGGATGAATGACATTTGGCAAAGCCTCCCGGCGCGCCGGACGAAGCCCGGCGTGAAAGCGTTAGTTTGTCGGCCCCGGGCGACCGAAGTCAGCGCCAGGGCCGCGCGGGATTACATCTTGCAGTCGGCCGCGTAGGCGTCAGCGTGATCGGTCAGCGAGGGGCCGATGAGCTTGTTGGTATAGACATCACCCTCCTTGACCACTTCGCGCACGTAGTAGTCTTGGATCGGGTGGTTGTTGTTACCAAAAGAGAATTTGCCCCGCACGCTGTCGAAATCAGCCTCTTTCAGCGCCGCGCCAAAGGCCTCGGCATCCGACACATCGGCCTTCTCCATCGCGCTCAGCAGCAAGTTCGCGGTGTCATAGCCCTGGCTTGCGTAGAGCGAGGGCAGACGGTCGTATTCCTCCTGAAAGACTTCGACAAAGGTCTTGTTGGCCGCGTTGTCGAGGTCTTTGTTCCACTGGCTGGTGTTCTTGATCCCAACAGCGGCTTCGCCCACGGCCTGAAGGATGCCCTGATCAAAGCTGAAGGCTGGCCCCACCACGGGCAGTTCCACGCCGGAGTTGGCGTATTGCTTGAGGAAGGAAATCCCCATGCCGCCGGGCAGGAAGAAGAACACGCTGTCGGCGCCCGAGGCGCGGATTTGCGCGATCTCGGCGGCGTAGTCGGTCTGGCCCAGATCGGTATAGACCTCGCCCGCCGCTTCGCCCTCATAGGTGCGTTTGTAGCCGGTCAACGCGTCCTTGCCCGCCGGGTAGTTCGGCGCCAGCATGAAGGTGTTCGCGTAGCCCGCGTCGTTCGCATAGGCGCCCGCAGCCTCGTGCAGGTTGTCGTTCTGCCATGCCACGTTGAAGTAAAGCGGGTTGCAGCCCTTGCCTGCCAGCGCCGAGGGACCGGCGTTGGGCGAGAGGTAGAATTTGCCCTGCGCCGTCGCCGCCGGCACCACAGCCATGGCGAGGTTGGACCAGATGATGCCGGTCATGACATCGACCTTCTCGGACTGGATCATCTTGTCGGCCAGCTGCACCGCGATCTCGGGCTTGCGCTGGTCGTCCTCGACCACGACCTCAAGGTTCTCGTTCCCGGCCATCTTGGTGGCCAGCAGGAACCCGTCGCGCACGTCAATGCCAAGGCCCGCGCCGCCGCCTGAAAGCGTTGTGATCATGCCGACCTTCACCTTGCCCTCTTCGCCCCATGCGCCGCCTGCCGCCAATGCCGCGACCGAGGCCGCCATCACCAGTGATTTCATCTTCATTTCAGTCTCCCTTGGTTGGTTTGGGCCTCTTTGCCGGGCCCGTTTTGTTGGATCGTTTTGCCAGCTTAACGCCTGCGCCTGATACTGTCAGGTCACCCGCGCGCGGGTCTTGTATTTTTCGTTGTCCCAGAGGCGGTTCTCCATCACGTCGCGGATGATCTCGACCGCCTTGGAGACATCCTCGGCGTCCAGATAAAGTGGCGTGAAGCCAAAGCGCATGATGTCGGGCGCGCGGAAGTCGCCAATCACGCCGCGGTCGATCACCGCCTGCATCGCGGCGTAGCCTTCCTCGAAGCGGAAGGAGACTTGGCTGCCCCGCTCGGCGCTGTTGCGCGGGCTCGCCAGCGTCAGCTGCGGCACGTCGCGCTCAATCTCTTCGATGAACTGCTCCTGCAGCGCCACCGAGGCCTCGCGCAGCGCCTGCATATCCACATCGGCCCAAAGCTCCATCGCCACTTCCAGCGCGGTGAGCTGAATGACCGGCGGCGTGCCGACGCGCATCCGCTCGATCCCCTGCCCGGGCTGGTAGTTTTGCTCAAAGGCAAAGGGCTGGCGATGCCCAAGCCAGCCCGCCAGCGCCGGCTGCACCGCGTCTGCCAGATCGGGGCGGACGTAGATGAAGCCCGGCGCACCCGGCCCGCCGTTGAGGTACTTGTAGGTGCAGCCCACGGCGAATTCGCAGTTGGAGCCTGCAAGGTCCACCGGCAGCGCGCCCGCCGAATGCGCGAGATCCCAGATCATCACTGCGCCATTGGCATGGGCCAGTTCGGTGATCGCCTTCATGTCGTGTTTGCGCCCGGTGCGGTAGTCGACCTCCGTCAGCATCACGGCGGCGATATCCTCCCCGATGGCTTCCGTCACTTCCTCGGGCGCCACGGTGCGCAGTTCATAGCCCTGCTCCAACAGCCCCACCAGCCCCTCGGCCATATAGAGGTCCGACGGGAAGTTGCCGTTGTCCGACAGGATCACCTTGCGCCCGGGCCGCAGCTTCAGCGCCGAGGCCAGCGCCTGAAACACCTTGATCGAGAGCGTGTCGCCCATGACGACCGAACCCTCGGGCGCGCCGATGATCCCCGCCACCATATTGCCGACGCGGGCGGGCTGTTCCATCCAAGCGGCCTTGTTCCAGCCGCGGATCAGCATCTCGCCCCATTCGTCCGTGATCATCTCCTGCACCCGCGCCGCGGCGGCCTTCGGCAGCGGCCCCAGCGAGTTGCCGTCGAGGTAGATGACACCCTCCGGCAGGACAAACTGATCTTTTCTCAAAACAGACACTTACAGTGCTCCTCTCACATGCCAAAGCTCGGGGAAGAGCTCCACCTCGAGCATTTTGCGCAGATACGTCACACCCGAGGTGCCGCCCGTGCCGCGTTTGAATCCAATGATGCGTTCCACGGTGGTGACGTGGTTGAACCGCCAGCGGCGGAAGTAATCCTCAAGATCGACAAGTTTCTCGGCCAATTCGTAGAGCTCCCAATGGGTTGCCGGGTCTTCATAAACCTTTTTCCAGAGGTCCTGCACCTCTTGCTTAGCCTCCCATGCACGCGGCTCGGGCTGGCCCGCGAGCGAGGGCACCCCCATCCGGTCACAAAGCAGATCGACCGCCACCTGATAAAGGCTCGGCTGCTGAATCTCCGCCACAAGCGCCGCGTGCGGCTCGGGCGTATGTTCGTGCAGCTTGGTCAGCGCGGCGATGCGGTTGCCCAGAAGATATTCGATCAAGCGATACTGATAGGACTGGAAGCCCGAGGACGCGCCAAGGTAGGGGCGGAACTGCGTGTATTCGCTGGGCGTCATGGTGCGCAGCACGTCCCAGGCGGAATTGAGCTGTTCAAAGATCCTTGCCACGCGGGTCAACATCTTGAAACTAGGCCGCAAATCGCCGGCCTGCAGGGCCTCTCGACAGGCCGTCAACTCGTGGATCGCAAGCTTCATCCAAAGCTCGGACGTCTGGTGCTGGATGATGAACAGCAGCCCGTCATGCGCCATGTCGAGCGGGTTCTCGGTGGTCAGGATCTGGTCCAGCCCGAGGTAATCGCCATAGGACTTGTCCTTGGCGAAATCCATCTTGGCGCCCTTGGCAGCTTCGTCGAACGTGCTCATTTACCCTCTCTCAGTGCGAAACGCTGAATTTTGCCGGTGGCGGTCTTGGGCAGTTCCTTGATGAAGCGGACGTCGCGCGGGTATTTATAGGGCGCGATGGTCGCCTTAACGTGGTCCTGCAAGGTTTTGATAGTATTGGCATCTTCTGACGTGCCTTCGACCAGCACCACATGCGCCTGCACGATGGAACCGCGCGCCTCGTCCGGCGCTGCGACCACGCCGCATTCGCTGACCCAAGGGTGGCTCAACAGCGCCGCTTCGACCTCGGGCCCCGCGATATTGTAACCGGAACTGATGATCATGTCGTCGTTGCGGGCGGCGAAATGCAGGTAGCCGTCCTCGTCCATGATGAAACTGTCGCCGGTGATGTTCCAGCCGTCCTTCACATAATCGGCCTGCCGCTTGTCACCCAGATAGCGGCAGCCGATGGGACCGCGCACGGCAAGACGCCCAACCTCGCCGCGAGGCACCTCGTTCCCGTCCGCGTCGATGACCTTGGCCTCGAAACCGGTGACCGGTTTGCCGGTGCAAGCCGCACGGTGGTCGTCGAAGCGGTTGGAGATGAAGATATGGAGCATCTCCGTCGCCCCGATACCGTCGAGCATGGGCTTCCCGGTCTTCTCCTGCCATTCGTGGTAGACCGGCGCGGGCAGCGTCTCGCCCGCGGAGACGGCGGCGCGCAGGCTGCTGAGGTCCGCGCCCTCTTCCATCGCCTGCAGCATCGCGCGGTAGGCCGTGGGTGCGGTGAAGCAGACGGTGGCTTTGTATTTCTCGATGATCTCGATCATGTTTGGCGGGCTGGCGGTTTCCAGCAAGGTCGCCGCAGCGCCAAAGCGCAGCGGGAAGACCGCAAGGCCGCCGAGGCCGAAGGTAAAGGCCAGCGGCGGGGAGCCCACGAAGACATCCTCAGGCGTCACGTTCAGCACCTCGCGCGCATAGCCATCCGCGATAATCAGAAGATCACGGTGAAAATGCATCGTTGCCTTGGGGTTACCGGTGGTTCCTGATGTGAACCCGAGCAGCGCCACATCGTCCTGCGCGGCGTCCATCGCCTCAAAATGAACCGGCTTTTCAAGCGCCAGACGGTCCAACTCGGCGTCGTGATTGCTGGTACCGTCGAAGCCCGCGACGGTCTTGAGGAATTTCGAGGTCTTGGCGCAGGCCGTCATCTCGTCCATCAGCC
The DNA here is from genome assembly GCF_043557115.1 of Sulfitobacter sp. 1A13679. Classification (NCBI taxonomy): domain Bacteria; kingdom Pseudomonadati; phylum Pseudomonadota; class Alphaproteobacteria; order Rhodobacterales; family Roseobacteraceae; genus Sulfitobacter; species Sulfitobacter sp. 1A13679. The sequence goes on along the minus strand of NZ_JBIFFO010000024.1, from coordinate 40,960 downwards.
GCGTGTCGCAAAGCGCATGGGTGATTTCGGCCTTGTCGACGATGGCCGAAAGCTCACCCGCGCGCAGCATCGGCATGGTGTTCACGACCACCGCCCCCGCCTTGGTCGCCGCCAGCCAACAGGCCACCATGGCGGGGTTGTTGGCCGAACGGATCAGAACCCGGTTGCCCGGCTTCACGCCCAAGTCCTCAACCAGCGCCGCGGCCAAACGGTTGGTCCAGTCCGACAACTCCTTGTAGGTCCGCCGCCGCCCGTTGCCGATCAACGCGGTGTGATCGCCGAACCCTTTTTCCACCATTTTATCAGTGAGTTCGACGCCGACGTTCAGACGTTCGGGATAGTCGAAACGCTCCAGCAACAGATCCGGCCATTGGTCGAAGGGCGGCAGGTTGTCGCGGGCGAAAGTGTCCTCATGTCCGGTCGGATGCAGCTTCATGACATGGCTCCCAGAGTCTGGCGGGCGATGACCACACGTTGCACGTCCGAGGCGCCCTCGTAAATGCGCAAGGCCCTGATTTCACGGTAAAGTCGCTCGACTGCCTCTCCATTGCGCACGCCGTCGCCGCCGTGTAGTTGCACGGCCTTGTCGATGACCTTCTGCGCCTGATCGGTGGCAAAGAGCTTGGCCATCGCCGCCTCGCGGGTGACGCGCGGCGCGCCGCTGTCTTTGGTCCAGGCGGCGCGGTAGACGAGCAGTGCGGCCGCATCTATGTCGAGCGCCATGTCCGCGATATGGCCCTGCACCATCTGCAACTCGCTCAGGGGTGCGCCCTGAACCTGGCGGGAGGTGACGCGCACGAGCGCCTCGTCCAGCGCGCGGCGGGCAAAGCCAAGGGCGGCGGCGGCCACGGTTGAGCGGAAGACGTCGAGGACCGACATGGCGATGGCGAAGCCGCGTCCCGCCTCGCCCAGAAGCGCCGAGCCGGGCAGTTTCACGCCGTCGAAATGCAGCGTCGCCAGCGGGTGCGGTGCCATGACCTCGAGCCGTTCCTCGACCTTGAGCCCTGGCGTGTCGGCGGGCACGATGAAGGCGGAAAGCCCCTTGGCGCCCGGCGCCTCCCCGGTGCGCGCAAAGACGGTGTAGACATCCGCGATGCCGCCGTTGGAAATCCACGTCTTGCGCCCGTCGAGCACATAGCCGTTGCCATCCGGCGTCGCGGTCATGGTGGAATTTGCCACGTCCGAGCCGGACTGCGGCTCGGTCAGGGCAAAGGCCGAGATCGCCTGCCCCGAGCGGGTCTTGGGCAGCCATTCGGCCTTCTGCTCATCGGTCCCGAAGAGCGAAATCGCGCCGGTGCCAAGTCCTTGCATCGCAAAAGAAAAGTCCGCCAGCCCATCGTGCCGCGCCAGCGTTTCGCGGATCAGACAAAGGGTGCGCACGTCGAGCACCTCGCTGCCCTCGGCCCCGCTGTGGCGCAGCCAGCCGTCCTGCCCCATCATCGTCACCAGATCGCGGCAAGCCCCGTCGGTGTCGCCGTGATCCACGTTCTTCAGTTCGCGCTTGGCCCATTCATCGAGCTTCAGCGCCAACTCCTTGTGGCGCGGCTCGAAAAACGGCCAGTCGAGAAAACTTTTGTCAGCCATGGTTACGCCTCCCCGCGTGTTATCTTTTGGCTTTCGTATTCGGCTCAATCCCCTTCGAAGACTGGGCGCTCCTTGGCGACGAAGGCGTTGTAGGCGCGCTCGAAATCACCCGTTTGCATGCAGATCGCCTGCGCCTGCGCCTCGGCCTCGATCGCCTGTTCGATCGACATGGCCCATTCTTGGGCCAGCATCGTCTTGGTCATCATATGCGCGAAATTTGGGCCGGCCTGGATTTTCTTGGCCAGTGTCATGGCTTCGCCTTCCAGCGTCTCGCCCGTCACCAGACGATTGTAGAAGCCCCAGCGTTCGCCCTCTTCCGCCGACATGGCGCGGCCTGTGTAGAGCAGTTCCGCGGCCCGCGTCTGGCCGATGATGCGCGGCAGGATCGCGCAAGCGCCCATGTCGCAGCCGGCAAGGCCCACGCGGGTGAAGAGGAAGGCCGTCTTGGCCTCCGCCGTCGCCAGCCGCAGGTCCGAGGCCATGGCGATGATCGCGCCCGCGCCGACACAGACACCGTCGACGGCTGCGATCACCGGCTTACCGCAATTCACGATGGCCTTGACCAAATCGCCGGTCATGCGGGTGAATTGCAGCAGCTCCTTCATATTCATCTTGGTCAAAGGGCCAATGATATCATGTACATCCCCGCCGGAGCTAAAGTTACCCCCGTTGGAGCCGAAGATCACCACGTCGACGTCATCGGCATAGACCAGATCGCGGAACCAGTCGCGCAGCTCGGCGTAGCTGTCGAAGGTCAGCGGGTTCTTGCGGTCGGGCCGGTCGAGCCGCACGGTGGCGATCCGGTCTTTGATCTCGCATTGAAAATGCGTCACATCACTGCGCATTGGCTTTTTCCTCTTCTTCCGTTTGGGCGGCGAAGGCTTGTAGGCGGGCCGCCATGGCGCGGGCTTCCTCGGAGGAGATTCCGCTCAGTTTTTCGTTGATCCAGTCTTCATGCGCCTGCGCTTGGCGGGCGAATTGCGCCGCCCCCTCAGGCGTCAGCCGCAGCATCATCGCCCGCCGGTCGCCCGGCACGGGGATGCGTTCCACCAGCCCCTCTTCGCTGAGGCGGTCGGCGATGCCGGTGACATTGCCGTTGGACACCCGCAGCACGCCGGAAAGCTGGCTCATCTTCAGCCCCTCGGGATGGCGCGAGAGGGCCGACATCACATCGAAACGCGGCAGCGTGGTGTTATGCTCGCGCCGCAGCCTGTCGCGCAACTCCTGCTCCAGCCCGCGCACCACTTTCAGCAGCCGCAGCCAGAGCCGGACGCGATCCTTGGCCGCGTCGCTCACACCTCGCCCCCCGATAGCGCCAGCGCGTGGCCGTTGACCGAGGCCGCGGCGTCCGACAGCAGGTAGAGCACGGCGCCGGCGACCTCGGAGGTCTCCACGAAGCGGTTCTGGGGGCTGGCGCGTTTCAGCAGGGCGCGGGCCTCCTCGGCGTTCTTGCCGGTGGTCTTGGTGATATTCTCGACCGAGCGTTCCAGAAGCGGCGTGTCAATGAAACCGGGGCAGATCGCGTTCACCGTGATGCCCGTGCGCGCCAGTTCCAGTGCCAGCGCCCGGGTGAGGCCGACGACACCGTGTTTGGCCGCGACATAGCCCGCGACATATGGGTAACCCTTGAGGCCCGCGGTGGAGGCCACGGCGATCAGCCGCCCCTGCCCGGCCTCCTTCATCTCCGCCAGTGCCGCCTGCCAGACGTTGAAGACGCCCGTGACATTGACCGCCATCATGTCGGTCATGTCCTGCGCGGTGATCTTGTGGAAAGGCGCGGAATGGGCAGCACCCGCATTGGCGACGACGCCGGTGATGGGGCCATTCTCAGCACGCGCGGCGGCGAAGGCGGCTTGCACGGCCTCCGGATCGGTCACGTCGCAGATCTGGAACGGCAACCCCTGCTCGCGCAGGGGCGCTTCGCGGCGGCCCATGATGGTCACCTTGGCGCCGGTGGCGGCCACCGCATGGGCGATCTCGGCCCCCACGCCGGTGCCGCCTCCGGTGATGACGATATGGCTCATACCTTCTCCATCTCCGCGGCGCGGTCCGCCAGACGCCATGCCTGATCGCGGCCCGGGCCGTAGGGCAGCGGCCAGTCAGCGTGGCGGTCGCCGATGGCGGCGGCGGCGTGCAGGGTCCAATAGGGATCGGCCAGATGCGGCCGGGCGAGGCAGACCAGATCGGCGCGGCCCGCCATGAGGATCGAGTTCACGTGGTCGGCCTCGTAGATATTGCCCACGGCCATTGTCTTGATCCCGCCGTCGTTGCGGATGCGGTCGCTGAAAGGCGTCTGGAACATGCGGCCATAGACCGGCTTGGCCTGTTTCGAGGTCTGGCCCGCCGAGACGTCGATGATGTCGGCCCCGGCTTCACTGAACATGCGCGCGATCTCGACCGCTTCCTCGGGCGTGACGCCGTCTTCCTCGACCCAGTCGTTGGCCGAGATACGCACCGCCATCGGCCTTTCCTCGGGCCAGGCGTCGCGCATGGCGCGGAAGACTTCGAGCGGATAGCGCATGCGGTTCTCGAGGCTGCCGCCGTATTTATCTTCGCGCTGGTTCGACAGGGGCGAGATGAACGACGAGATCAGGTAGCCGTGGGCCGCGTGCAGTTCGATCATGTCGAAATTGGCGCGCTCCGCCATGCGGGCAGCCTCAACAAATTCGTCGCGGATCTGGTCCATATCCGCGCGTGTCGCTTCCTTCGGCACGGCGTTGTTTTCCGACCACGGGATCGGCGAGGCCGAGATTATCTCCCAATTTCCCGCTTTCAGCGGCGCGTCCATTTCTTCCCAGCCGAGCTGGGTCGAGCCCTTGCGGCCCGAGTGGCCGATCTGGCAGCAGATCTTGGCGTCGGTCTCGGCATGGACGAAATCCGTAAGCCGCTTCCACGCCGCCTCGTGCTCGGGCGCGTAGAGGCCGGGGCACCCCGGCGTGATCCGACCCTCGGGGGAGACGCAGGTCATCTCGGTATAGACCAGCCCCGCGCCGCCCTTGGCGCGTTCGGCGTAATGGATGAGATGCCAGTCGGTGGGGCAGCCGTCGACGGCCTTGTACTGCGCCATGGGCGAGACGACGATGCGGTTGTTGAGCTTCATGTCGCGCAGGCGGAAGGGCGCGAACATCGGCGCACGGATCGGGCCATTGGTGTCGGCGCCCGCCTGTTCGAGGAACCATTTCTCGGCCCCCTCAAGCCACTTCGGATCCCGCTCGCGCAGGTTCTCGTGGCTGATCCGCTGGCTGCGGGTCAGCATGGAGTAGTTCAACTGCACCGGGTCGAGGTCGAGGTAGCGCTCTACGTCCTCGAACCATTCGACCGAGTTGCGCGCCGCCGATTGCAGGCGCAGCACTTCGAGGCGGCGGGCCTCTTCGTATTTTTCGAAAGCCGTGGGCAGATCGACGTCGTCGCTGACGTGTTTCGCCAGCGAGATCGCCGATTCCAGCGCCAGTTTCGTGCCCGAGCCGATCGAGAAATGCGCCGTGGCCGAGGCATCGCCCAGCAGCACGACGTTCTCGTGGCTCCACTTCTCGCAAAGCACGCGCGGGAACTTGATCCAAGCCGAGCCGCGGATGTGGCTGGCGTTGGTCATCAGCTTGTGCCCGTCAAGGTGGTCCTTGAAGATCTCCTCGCAGATCGCGATCGTCTCCTCCTGCGTCTTCTCGCCGAAACCGTAGGCGTCGAAAGTCTCCTGGCTGCATTCGACGATGAAAGTCGCCGTGTCCTTGTCGAACTGGTAGGCATGAACCCAGATCCAGCCCTTGTCGGTCTTCTCAAAGATGAAGGTGAAGGCATTATCGAACTTCTGATGCGTGCCGAGCCAGACGAAGGGGCAGCGGCGCACGTCGATGTCGGGCTTGAAAGTGTCCTCGAACTCCATCCGGGTCTTGGAGTTCAGACCGTCCGAGGCGACAACCAGATCGTAGTTGTCCATGTATTCCGAAGCGGCCTTCACCTCGGTCTCGAACTGCAGGTTCACGCCCAATTCGCGGGCACGCTCCTGCAGGATCAGCAGCAACCGCTTGCGCCCGATGCCGCAGAAGCCATGGCCGGAGCTGAGGATCGTGTTGCCCTTGTGGTGCAGCGCGATGTCGTCCCAATAGGCGAAGTGGCTGCGGATTTCCTTGGCCGAGACGGGATCATTGGCCTCGAGATTGTCCAACGTCTCGTCCGAGAGCACGACGCCCCAGCCGAAGGTGTCATCGGGGCGGTTGCGCTCAAGCACGGTGACATCGGCCTCGGGCTGGCGCAGCTTGAGAGAGATCGCGAAGTACAGCCCCGCAGGACCGCCGCCAAGACAGATTGCACGCATCGAAATTCCCCTCTGGTTCGCTTTGGAAGGGATCCTAGGGCGAGTCGCTTTTTCATTCAAGAATAAATATTTTAGGCTTGAAGCAAATTGGTGGTTCGTCTTTTTGCGTCCAGCGGACGCGTTGAACCCGCAGGCCATTGGGCCTATGCCGTTGAGACATTCCACGACGAGGGCAGCGCGATGACGGGTTTGAGCAATGCAGATTGGCTGGCGGTAGAGGTTCACGAGGCGCGTTTGCAGGTCTGGGCCATGCAGGGCGGATCAGCGCTTGAGAGCGCCACGAGCGAGAGCGAGACTGCCGAACCCGACGGCCTCGCGGCCTTCGACGCCGCGCTCGCTAAGCTGACCGCGCCGTGGCAGCTGCCTCGCCTGCCGGTTTTCGTCGCTGGCTTGCCCGCAGGCAGGACCGATGCCGCGCCGCGCATGGTGCCCTGCTCCGCCGCGGCTGAACGCACAACGGCTGTCGCCACCGACAACTTCGACCTTCAGGTCATCCCACCCCTGCGCCAGCAGACCCCCAGCGGTCTGCTGCAAGGGGCCGAAACGCGCATCGCGGGGTTTCTGAGCCTCAACAAAGACTGGGACGGGGTGATCTGCCTGCCCGGAGCCACGTCAGTCTGGGCGCAGATCAGCGCGGGCGAGGTGGTGAGTTTTCAGACCTTCCTGACCGGGGAATTGCTGGCCCTCTTAGGCGATGGCACCCCTGCCGAGGGCACGGCGCTGGACGACACGGCTTTTGACGACGCGCTCAGCGATGGGCTGTCGCGGCCCGAGCGTATGGCGGGGCGGCTTGCCTCCATCCGGGCCGAACTGGCCTTGCAAGACATCCCGCCACCCACCGCAGAGGCGCGGCTGGCGGGCACATTGATCGGGGCGGAACTGGCGGCGGCGCGGGCCTATTGGCTGGGGCAAACGCTGGCGGTGATCGGCACGGGCGGGGCTGTGCCGCTCTATCTGCGGGCGCTGTCGCAACAGGGTGCACTGGCGACCGAGGCTGATGGCAGCCGCATGGCGCTGGCGGGGATCTGCGCGGTACGGCGGGCGGTTAACGGGGGATAGCCCTGCCCGCCAACACCTTTCCCGTCAGTCTTTCTTTTGCCCGTCGGTCTTTTTCTGCATGTCCAGATTGACGAGATCTTCGAGCATATCGAGCAGGTCTTCCATTCGCTGCTTGCCGAAACGCGCCTCGAAGTCAGAGAACAGCGCCGCCGCATCGCCCGCGTGGTCTTGGATCACCTGACGGCCCTGATCGGTGATCGTGACGATGGATTTGCGCCCATCATCGGGATCGCTGGCACGGCTGAGCAGCCCCTCCTCCTCCATCGCGCGCAACATGCGGGTCAGGCTCGGCAGCAGCAGACAGGCCTGCTGCGCCAGTGCGGTCTGCTCCATCGGGCCGGATTCCTCGACCACGCGCAGCACGCGGAACTTCTGTTCCGAGATGCCGCTTTCGTTCAAGATCTCGCGGATCGGCCCCATCACCCTTTCCCGCGCGCGCAAAAGCGCAATCGGAAGGGAGCGGGCAGTGCGGCGCAGGGGGGGCATTGGGGCCATTCTTGACGGTTTCCTGATCGCTACTTACCAAGTCAAAGACCGCCCAAAAGGGCGTGACGACCACCATAGCCGCTGCGACAACATTCTTGAAGAGGTCAAGCTCAGCGGAACAACAGTGAGACAATACAACAACATGGGGCAGGAAATGCGGATGACAACCAGAATTCCACAGCAAGGGAGCGGCGCATGAATTGGGAGGATTTCCGGCATTGGGGCCGCCGCGCCGCCGATTGGGCTGCCGATTACCACGCGGGTCTGCGCAACCGCCCGGTGCGCGCGCAGGTGGCCCCCGGCGCGGTGCTTTCCGCCCTGCCCGATGCCCCGCCCGAAGGGGCCGAGGCGATGCAGGCGATCTTCGACGATTTCGAACAGACCCTCATGCCCGGCATGACCCATTGGCAGCACCCCCGCTTCTTTGCCTATTTCCCGGCCAATGCTGCGCCGGTCTCGGTGCTGGCGGAATATTTCGTCTCTGCCATCGCGGCGCAATGCATGCTGTGGCAGACCTCTCCGGCCGCGACGGAGTTGGAGACCCGCGTTTGCGATTGGATGCGTCAGGCGATCGGCCTGCCGGATGGCTTTACCGGGGTGATCCAAGACAGCGCCAGCTCCGCCACGCTTTGTGCCGTGCTGACAATGCGCGAACGCGCGCTTGATTGGCAGGGCAACCGCGCGGGGCTGTCGGGCCAGCCGCGCCTACGGGTCTATTGCTCGGACGAGGTGCATACCTCGGTCGACCGGGCCATTTGGATCGCGGGGCTGGGCGAAGAGAACCTTGTCCGCATTCCGACTCAAGGCGCGACCCGCGCGATGGACGCCGAAGCGCTGCGCGCCGCCATCGCCGCCGACCGTGCGGCGGGGCATCTACCTGCGGGCATCATCGCCTGCACCGGCGGCACCAGCGCGGGGGCCAGCGATGACATTGCCGCCGTAATGGATGTGGCCGAGGCCGAAGGGCTCTACACCCATGTCGACGCCGCTTGGGCCGGGTCGGCGATGATCTGTCCTGAATTCCGCAGCCTCTGGGCCGGGGTCGAACGGGCCGACTCGGTGGTGATGAACCCGCATAAATGGCTGGGGGCGCAGTTTGACTGCACGACCCACTTCCTGCGCAATCCCGATGATCTGGTGCGTACCTTGGCGATTCAGCCGGAGTACCTGAAGACCCATGGCGCGGATGGCGTGGTGAACTATTCCGAATGGTCCGTGCCGCTGGGCCGCCGTTTCCGCGCGCTCAAACTGTGGTTCCTGATCCGCGCCCATGGGCTGGAGGGGCTGCGCGAAATGATCCGCAACCATGTGACATGGGCGCAGGATTTGGCTGCACGGCTGGAGGCGACGGAGGGGTTCGAGATCGTGACCCAGCCGATGCTCTCGCTCTTCACCTTCCGCCATCTCGGTGCCGAAGATCTCGATGCCCATAACCAAGACCTGCTGAACCGGATCAACGACGATGGGCGCATTTACCTGACCCAGACCCGGATCGACGGAGCATTCGTGATCCGCTTTCAGGCAGGTGCTTTCACCGCCACGGCCGAAGATGTGGCCATGGCCTATGACGTGATCACCGAATTGGCCGGGACTTAGGGCGCGATCAGGGTGACGCCCGGCATGGCGCGGATGACCTCGACATCCGCGTCATAGATCGCCGTCATTCGCTCGACCAATTCCTCGGTCCAGCCGGGCATGTCGAGCTCTTCTTCGATCTCTTCCTCAAGCGCGTATTTGTCGAGGAACGCGGTGATCACGCGGCGCTTCTGCGCCTCGGACATATCGGGGTGGGTGTCGAGATAGCCGCGAAAGCGTTTCATCCCCTCCTCCGACATGATCGTCTGCAAAAGATCGAAACCGCCCTTGATCTTGGTCTCGGGCGCCAGCCCCGCCATCTCCCGAATGATCTGCGCCCAGATCAGCGGCGCGTCTTCATTGCACCACAGGGTGATGGGAATCCCCGGCGCCGCCTCGCGCAGCTGGCCAATCGTCTCGGACCAGCGCAGGTCCTCCGGCCCCCGCTCCCCCCAGAACGCGGCCGAGGTTTTATCCGCCGCTTTCTCATAAAGCACCGGCACGAGGGAGGCGGGATTGCGGATCGCCATAAAGATGCGAATCTCATCTTCGGGGAAAAGCTGCGCCATGCGCAGCATGCGCACGGCGGCGGCGGGATAAAGCACGCCTTCTTGCAGGGCCGTGGCAGGCGAGCGGAAGAAATTCGCATCCGATAGGATCACCCGGCTGGCTGTCCCATCATCGAGGATCGCATCCAGCAAAACGTCCCGCGCCATCTCCGACGGCTCCGCCTTATGCATCGCGTTGAGCGTGTCGCGGAACAGGTTGCGATAGGTGCTAGGCCCGGGCACTTTGACGCCCGTCTTGGCGAAATCGTTCTGATTGCGCAGCAGGCATTTCAGCAGCCGCTCGTCTTCCGTGAAATGGACACCTGTGTGCAAAACGAGCTGCATGATACTCTGCTTACCCTTGAAAATCTCGGCGTTGAATAGCCCGTCCCGGCGCGCGTGTAAAATCCGAAAGAATCTCGCATTTCCCCTCTTGCACCCCCCGGCTCCTTTCTCTAAATGAGCCCTCAGTGCCCCTATAGCTCAGCTGGTAGAGCAACTGATTTGTAATCAGTAGGTCCGCGGTTCGAGTCCGTGTGGGGGCACCACTTATATCTTTAAATCATACGCTGATCCGCTGCCGTTGCGTGCTAGTTTACGCCTGCCTACAGGCTCGGCCAAGCCGCCCGATGGCCCCGCGCCCCCGCCGCATTCGGCAGACGCGGGGCCGTGGCCCCTAACCCATTCGCTTGGAGCTGTAGCTGCCGGGCGATGCGGGAAAGACCACGGTTTTATTGCCGTTCAGAAACACCCGGTGGTGGGCATGGGCGTGAATCGCGCGCGCCAAGACGCTCGCCTCCACATCGCGACCGAGCGAGACATAATCCGAGGCGCTTTGCGCATGGGTGATGCGCACGATGTCCTGTTCGATGATCGGGCCCTCGTCCAGATCGGCGGTGACGTAATGCGACGTGGCACCGATCAATTTCACGCCCCTTTCATAGGCCTGCTTGTAAGGGTTCGCCCCCTTGAAGGACGGCAGGAAGGAATGGTGAATGTTGATGATCCGCCCTGACATCTTTTGGCACATGGCGTCCGACAAGATCTGCATGTAGCGCGCCAGCACGATCAGCTCGGCGCCGGTTTCCTCCACCACTTCCATGATCCGCGTTTCGGCCTGCGGTTTGTTCTCCTTCGTCACCTTGATGCAGTGAAATGGAATGTCGTGGTTCGCCACGACCTTTTGATAGTCCATATGGTTCGAGATCACGGCGACGATCTCAATCGGGAGCGCGCCGATGCGCACACGGTAGAGCAGATCGTTCAGGCAGTGCCCAAAGCGCGAGACCATGACCACGACCTTCATCGTGGTGTCTTGGTCGTGGAATTCATAGGTCATGCCAAAGGGTTCCGCGACCGCTGTGAACCCCTCGCGCAGGGTCTCGAGCGTGCCACCGGTTTCAGCCTCGGCGCTGATCCGCATGAAGAACTGGCCGTTTTCGGTGTCGTCGAACTGCGCGCTGTCGGTGATGTTGCAGCCGGTTTCGGCGATGTAATTGGCGATGGCGGCGACAATCCCGCGTCGCGAGGGGCAGGTCACGGTCAGGCAGAACTTGGTCATGGGCGGTCCTTAGGGGGGTTGGTCGGGGCGGCAGGGCTTGCGTCGCTTACTCTACCGTTTGCAGGCTCCGCGGGGGAAGGCAAGCGATAGCGCACGTATGACGGGGGTCGCCCATGCCTAGACCAACAGCCCTGCCTAGGTGCCGTTTTCCTATGCGCATCAATGTTGATCATCCGTCAAAAAACGGGCGGCGGCGCATCAAAACGCACCGCCACCCCGGCGAGATCTATCGACCTATTGAATGCCGACCCTGAATTGCACGGCCCCGGTCTCCCCCGGCAACATCTGGCCCGTGCAATTCCACTCGATCGTCCCGGCATAGCTGGCCACATTGCTTGCCGGCACCACCAGATCACAGCTGAGGTTGGGCGAGACTTGTTGCGGATCGACGATAGGCTCCGACAGCTGCGTATAGGGCGGGGTTCTATCGTAGATCTTGACGTTCGACGCCTGCGTGGTCGCGTTGTTTTGCAGATAGATGCGGTACAGAAGGATATCGTTCACACTGCCGAGGTTGGTGGTGCCCTCCCCAGTGCCTTGGGTCTCATTCTCGACCGTTTTGCGCAGTTCGATCTGGGTGGAACGTCCCCCGACCGAAACCTCATCGGTATTGCTGGCCGAACTTGTCACCGTGGTCCGGGCAAATGCCGTGGTCGCCAGCACTTGATAGACGTAGGTACTCCCCTGCCCAGCGCCCGAACCGGCTGATACCCGTGAGACGATACAGATGGTCTCCCCCGTGGTGACGGCGATGGGGCCGGTGATCGGCCCGTCGACGCTATCGTCACAGCCGATATCTTGGAACAGCGCCGCGCTGAACGCGCCTGTGGGGGTCGAGGTGGCACCGGCGTAGGAGAAGGTCACCTGCCCGTCTGAGGTGGCGGTATAGATATGCGGCAGGGTCGCAACCTGCCCCTGTGCGACGGTCGTGGTCCGGTCGTTGGTCAGACTGGGCAGTTGCAGCAGACCGATATCCAACCCCATGCGATTGCCGAAAGCCTCAGGCGTGAAGGTGAATTCGCCGTCATGCGGGTTGGTGTCGACCAAATCTGGCAGTCCGGTCGTCGCTTCCGAAATCGCCCGGTAGTCATTCGCCGGGATCGCGCGGATCGTGATCGGCCCGCTGTAGCTGCCAGAGAGCCCATAGCTCCAAGTGCCATCGGTCGCGAGACCGGGGGTCGCTAGCACGGCACCGCCACTGTCGAGGATCTCCAACACCGCCGAAGATGCCCCCCCTTCGCTGCCATTGCGCAGGGCGTCATGGGCGGTACCGCCATCTGCCCCATTGTCGATGAAGACACGGCCCGTAAAAATCCGCTCTCCGGTGACGAGGGTCACGGAATAGGAGGCTTCGTCATCGTCGGGCAGTTGGTCGAACAGATCATCGGTCAGCGGCCCCGTGCTGGGATCGCTGTCGGGATCGGGCAGAGAGCTATAGATAATCTCGGCCTGATTGGTGAAATCACCGCTGCCCAGTACCGTGGTGGTGATCGTCAGGGTCTCGCTCTCTCCGCTGAGCAGTTCATCCACGAACCACAAGCCTGTGTCAGGGTCATAGGTATCCCCCGTCGCGAGCGCATCGTCCGAGACATAGGCGAAACCGCTTGGAATCTGGTCGATCACTTTGACCCCCGAGGGCGAGCCGCCGCTGACATTGGTGATGGTGATGATCCAATCGATGGTATCCCCCTCCGACACATTGGTGATCGGTGTCGTGGTCCCGGTAGCGGCGGCGATTTTGCTGAGTTCGAGGTCACTGCCAGCCGGATCGAAGCCAAAGTCTTGGTCACTTGTCACGCTATTGCCGGAGACAGGAACGCCAAGCAGCGGGTTGGACGTGCCGATGGTGAGCCCCGAAGGCAGATCGGGGTCCGCCTCGTCCAATGCGACACGGTAGGTCGTGTTCACCATCAACTCCCCCACCGCATAGGTGCCATCGGCCAAGGTATCCGTGGTTACTAGAAAGATGTCATCGGCGGTATTGGCCGGGGTGCCATTGTCGGCATAGACCGAGATGCCCACGCCCGCGCCGAAATTGGTCTCCCCATTGTCTTTCACGTCCGAAGCATCCGCGTCTTCATAGATGTTGCCCGAGATGCCCCCCAGTGGGATCGGTGCAGGCCCCCGGCAAGAGATGCCATCGCTGCGCCCACCCTCATCGACCGGAATGCCGGATACCAGTTGCGGCACACCTGTCGCCGTTGAGATGACAAAGAGGTTGTTGGTGGTATTGGAATAGCCATAGAGCCTGCCGTCACGGTCGAACCACAGCGCGTCGAACATGCCCGCATAGACGGCAGGGCCGATCGCTTGGGGTGTCACGCTCCCCGGGGTGCCGTTGTTGACCGCTGCGCGGAACAGGAAGCCTGAGATTCGGTCGATCCCATACATGATGCCATCCACGGGGTTGAAGGCGAGGTCTTCGGGATTGACGCCGATGGAGAGGCTGATCTCGCCCAAGGCGATCGGCGTGGCGGGATTACTCAGATCGACGATCTGCCATGTATTCAGATCCACTTCGTAGATCAGCCGCCCATTCGGCAGGATATCCCCCGCGTTCAATGCATCCCCCGCCCCGGGGATATTACCGAAGTCCGTAATGTCGCCCGCGCCATCGATCCGGAAAAGCCTGCGGCTACTTTGATCCACGCCGTAGATATAGCCGTCCAGCGCGTTATAGCCCCAAGCGCCGTCGCGGTTCTGTCCGGTGCTGCCCGAGGTCTCAACCGTTGTGGCATAGCTCCCCCCGCCATCGCGGAAGGTCATACGCCTCAGCGCTGAGGGGCTGTCGACGATGGCATAGAGCGAGGCATCGCAGACCAGCGGCGGCGGATCGCTTGAGATGGTGAGCGTATAGTCCTCCACCTCCCCCTCAAAAGCTGTGACAAGGCCGGTGCTGTCGGTCGACCAGCGAAAGCGGGCATAGGTGGGCAGTGTCGTAGCCCCCGCGGGCACAGCCACTTCGAAAAGGATCGTACCATTGCTGAGGCCGTCCTTGTCCTGCGGGCCGCCGTCTTGCAGGTTCACCGCCACCTGCTCCCCGGCTTGGTTGAAGGTGCCATCGCCATCGAAGTCGATAAAGGCCTGCAGATATGACGACCCCGGCGCGGCGATCAGATCACTGACTGTCACCGTGATCTCGGCCAGACCACCACGGTAGAATTGCGGCAGGATCACCCCGTCCTCATCATCCGACCCGTCGGCATCATCCCCCGTGGCCCCGATGGAGTTCTGCGTCAGCAGATCGATATCCGGCGGGGTGCTGCCCAGATAGATCTCAGGCGCACCGGGGCCTTCAATGATATGCTGCGGATCGCCATAGCTGGCGGGGGCGTCACCCCGGTCGGCGTCGGGCGGTGTCTTGATGGTGATGCCATAGTCTTCGACCTCCCCATCCTGGGCGGGGGTGATCGCATCAAGCCCCGCGGTCGAGGACCAGCGCAGCCGGACGAAGGTCGGGGTCAGAACGGCGGTGACCGGCACACTGACGGGGAATGAAATCTTACCATTCACCACCCCGTCGAGGTCTTGCGCCCCGCCGTCTTGGATATCTGTCGCGACCTGATCACCAAGGAAGAGGCCATCGCCGCCGAAATCGACGAAAGCCTGCAGGTAGCCAGTGCCGGGGGTGGGTTCGTTTACGACCACGGTCACCGTGCGGGTCAGATCACCGTAGAGCTGGGGAAAGCTCTCTTCGCTTTCGTCATCCTTCCCGTCGAGGTCGTCGCCGGTGCCATCGACGGAATGTTGCGCCGAACCATCGCCGTCACCATTCAGCGCGCCGATCCAATATTGCGCGGTGTCCGCATGTTGCGGATCGCCGTAGGTGACCGGCGCATCCCCCCGGTCGGGGCCTGAGCCTGCGTAGATCGTCGTGGGGTCATCGCGCCCTTCGCCCGGCCCGTTCGACGCCACACCATCCCCGTCACCGGGGTTCTCGGAATCCGACAGGTCCGAGACTGCTGTCCCCCCCGGTGTCTCAGCCGTGACCTGCGCTTGGTTGCTGATCGTGGTGTCCAAATCCTCAGGCACCAGCGTGTAAGTCGCCGTATAGACGGCCTTCTCCCCGACCAGCAGCGTGCCTTCGGGCGACAGCGACGTGGCGGCCTGAAAGGTGATCACCGGGGGCACGCCCTTGCCGCTGAACTGCGTCTCGGCAAGCTGCACATTGGTGAGATCGACATTGCCGAAGTTCTCAGCGGTAAAGACATAGGCGATCGTCTCACCCGGATCGGCATAGCCGTTGAGGTTGGTATCGACCAATTGCGCCAGTTTCAACAGACCGACAGAGCCCACATCGATCGAGACCTGCGCGGGCGCGGAATAGGCCCGCGGCTCATTCGGCAGGATGATGGGCGATTGATAGCGGTAGCTGATTGGCGTCGGCGCGGCAAAGAAGGCGACGAAGGGGGTAAAGGTCAGCTCCCCGGTCAGGTCGTCATAGCTCCATGTGCCCTCCCCCAGAATGTCGAAACCCACCCGGTGGCCCTCGGAATCGGTCACGATGTTCTGCGCCCCGGCAGGGGGGATCAGATCAATGGCCTGGTTGGAGTATTCGCTGGGCTGGCCCGAATTATTGGCCGGTGCATTGTTATTCTCAGTCGCCACACTGTCGTTGAACAGGATGTTGACCACCACAGGCTCGCTCAGCACCTGTTCTTTCAGATCGTCCTGCAAAACGGGTGCTTTGAAGTCACCGCATTGCAGGTCATAGGTCTGCGCTTCGTCATAGGTCGGATTGGCGAGCCGGACGAGGAAGCCACTGTTGGCGGTCCGACCAAAGCGAAAGGTCGAGGTCTGCGGGTAGAAGATTTCAAGCCCCGATACCGGCTGGTTGCTATAGTTGCGGTCCCCGGCAAGATAGAACACCTCTGTCCCGAGGTTTGCATCCGGCCCTTCGATATAGCCCCGATAGGTCGTCGCGCTGCGGTCAATGCGGACATATTCGACCGTGCCGTCGCAGACGTTCACATAGACCTGCTCGTTCAACGGACCGTCAATGTCATTGATCTGAAAGAAAACATCCGCCACCACCGGCACCCCGCCGGTATTGGTCGTGATGTTATGGGTGCCTGCCTCATAGAGGTAGAAATCCATGAAATGCGGGTCTTGCCCGGTCGAGGTAATCTGGATTTGCCCATTGCCCGATGCGAAAATATGATCCCGCCCGGCAAAGGCCATTTCACCGACGATATCGACCGACACCCCGCCAACCGTGCCCGCGTTGCGCCACAAGGCCCGCTCGCCCACACCCGCCCCGACCACGGTGGGCGCGGCGACGGGATTGAGAATGAGCTGCTGCGCCAAGGCGGCTCTGGTCAGCAAAGCCAGTAAGAACAATGTCCAAAACGATGCCGCGATCATCCGAAGCCAAGGCCCCTGCCCTGCCAAGGCCCAAAGGCGGCGCAAGTGCTGCGCCGTGAACGTGCCGAGAAAATAAGTGTAAAAATGCATATCTTTGCTCACAACCTTTTAAGACACAGCCTAGCGACGAAGCGGGTTCTGAGGACTTACGCAGAAAGGTATTAAGATATGCTTCCGGTTATAGGGGCGGTGAAGGGATAGGTGGTGGTCGCTCTTGTGCATATGCCTCTGTGCCATAGCGGGCCGCAAAGCTGCCGCGCCTGTGCCGCCGTGCTACCATATCAATTTTCCGAAAATGACCTATTGACCCTCCAGCAACTGGAAGCCCCATATTCAGCCCAAGACGAATAGAGGGCGTGAAATGGGCAAAGCGGAAACACTCACTTTTGGCGTGCAGAACATGAGCTGCGCGTCCTGTGTGGGGCGTGTTGAAAAAGCGCTAAACGCGCTGGAGGGGGTCGGTGAGGCCCGAGTGAATCTTGCGGCAGAAACAGTGCGCGTAACGGCACACCCCGCGCTTGACGCGGGCGAGCTCGATACCGCCTTGGCGCAGGCGGGCTACCCGGCGCGCAAGACCACCCATCGGTTGCGGCTGTCAAACATGACCTGCGCCTCCTGCCTGGGCCGTGTGGAGCGCGCGCTGCTTGCGGTGCCGGGGGTGCTCTCGGCCACGGTCAACCTCGCCAGCGAAGAGGCGCGGGTCGAAACATTGGAAGACGCCGATCTTTTGCCCGCCCTGCGCGATGCGGCGGCAAAGGCAGGTTATCCCGCCAGCGTCGACACGCCCGAGGCGGGCACCCCCGAGGCCGCGACGCGTAAGGAAGCGGAGGCCATCCACCTCAAACGGATGACCCTGCTGGCCGCCGCGCTCACCCTGCCCGTCTTTGTGCTTGAGATGGGCGGCCATCTGGTGCCCGCTTTCCACCATTGGATCGCGGCGACCATCGGGATGGAGACAAGCTGGCTCATCCAGTTCCTCCTCGCCACCGTCGTGCTGGCATGGCCGGGGCGGCGTTTCTATAGCAATGGCCTGCGCGCGCTGGCGAAGGGCGCGCCGGATATGAACTCTCTCGTGGCACTCGGATCGGGGGCGGCGTGGCTCTACTCGGTCACTGCGCTCTTCGCGTCGGGGCTACTGCCCGAAAGCAGCCGCGTGGTCTATTTCGAAGCCGCCGCCGTGATCGTCACGCTGATCCTGCTGGGCCGCTATCTTGAGGCCCGCGCCAAGGGGCGCACCGGGGCCGCGATAGCCAAGCTCATGGGCCTGCGCGCCACCAGCGCACGGGTGGAGCGCGACGGCGCTGTCATCGAACTGCCCTTGGAAAAGATCGAAACCGGCGACATCATCTACCTCCGCCCCGGCGAGAAGATCGCCACCGACGGCATCGTCGTCGAAGGGCAATCCTATGTCGATGAAAGCATGATCACCGGTGAGCCTGTGCCGGTGGAAAAGACCGGCGGTGCGGCTCTCGTCGGCGGCACGGTCAATGGCACTGGCAGCCTGACCTATCGCGCCACCAAGGTGGGCGGCGACACGGTTCTGGCGCAGATCATCCGCATGGTCGAAGAGGCCCAAGGCGCGAAACTGCCCATTCAGGACTTGGTCAACCGCATCACCCTGTGGTTCGTCCCCGTGGTGATCGCCGTGGCACTGGTGACCTTTGGCGTCTGGCTGGCCTTTGGCCCATCGCTCAGCCATGCTTTGGTGGCTGCGGTCGCGGTGCTGATCATCGCCTGCCCCTGTGCCATGGGGCTAGCCACGCCCACGTCGATCATGGTCGGCACTGGGCGGGCGGCGCAATTGGGCGTGCTGTTCCGGCAAGGTGATGCGCTGCAAAGCCTGCAAAGCGTCACCACCGTTGCCTTGGACAAGACCGGCACCCTGACCAAGGGCACCCCCGAACTTACCGATCTGGTGCTGATGGACGACCTGACCGAAGATGAGGTGCTGCCCCTGATCGGCGCGGTCGAGGCCCGCTCGGAACATCCCATCGCCCAAGCCATCCTGCGCCGGGCCGAAGCGGCTGGCCCCGTGCCGCGCGAGGTGAGCGATTTCCAATCCCATACCGGCTACGGCGTCAGCGCATTGGTGGCGGGCCGCCGTGTCACGCTGGGCGCGGACCGGCTGATGACCCGCGAGGGGATTGATCTGGGCAATGCCCAGCGGATCAGCGCGGATCTGGCCAAGGCCGGCAAAACCCCGCTTTTCGCAGCGATCGACGGCAAACTAGCGGCGGTCATCGCCGTGGCGGACCCGATCAAACCCGGCACGCCCGAGGCCATCGCGCGGCTGCATGACCTCAACCTCGAAGTGGCGATGATCACCGGCGACAACCGCGGCACGGCAGAGGCCATCGCGGCGCAACTGGGCATCGACCGCGTCGTCGCCGAGGTGCTGCCCGATGGCAAAGTGGCCGCCATCGACGACCTGAGAAAAGGCGACAACCGCATCGCCTACGTGGGCGACGGGATCAACGACGCGCCCGCGCTTGCGCAGGCCGATGTCGGGCTGGCCATCGGCACCGGCACTGATGTTGCGATCGAAGCGGCGGATGTAGTGCTGATGTCGGGCGATCTGCGCGCCGTGGTCAATGCCATCGACGTAAGCCAGCGCAGCATGGCGAATATCCGGCAAAACCTCTTCTGGGCCTTCGGCTATAACGTCCTGCTGATCCCCGTGGCCGCTGGCGCCTTCTACCCGCTGACCGGTTGGCTCTTGTCGCCCGCGCTGGCCGCCGGGGCGATGGCTTTGTCGAGCGTTTTCGTTCTCAGCAACGCCCTGCGCCTGCGCTGGATCGCCGCCCCTCTGAATGAGAGCGCCAGCCCCTCCCATGGCCCCCGGGCCGCCGCCCCCGTGGCCGCAGAATAGGATCGTCCCATGAACATCGGAGAAGTCTCACAACGCACCGGGTTACCACCCAAAACCATCCGCTATTACGAGGATATCGGGCTGGTCAAACCGCTGCGCGACGCCAATGGCTACCGTGCGTTCCGTGAAAGCGAGATGCACAAGCTCGCCTTTTTGGGCCGCGCCCGGACGCTGGGGTTCAGCATCGAAGATTGCCGCAACCTTCTGGCGCTTTGGGAGGACAAGAACCGCGCCAGCGCCGATGTGCGCGCCATCGCCAAGGACCATCTGGCCCAGATCGAGGCCAAGATAAGCGGCCTGCAAGAGATGCGCGACACGCTCAGCACGCTGGTCCGCGATTGTGCGGGCGATGACCGGCCAGATTGTCCGATTTTAAAAACACTTGGGACAGCGGCGAACTGAAGCCCGAGTGACCACGGAGGGCAGCGCTGCCCTCCGTGAGACAGCGCTGCCGGGCGCGTGGCCCCAGCCCTAGCGTTTCAGCCGTTCCACGATGCTATGCGCCGTCACCATGCCGATCTGCCTGCCCTCTTCCATCACCGCGAAACCCGCCTCCGGGCCGCGCAGCCCGTCCATCAGATCCCGCACCGGCGTCTGGGCGCTGGTCTCGGGATGGGCGGCCCCATCGGCAGGCCCCATCACATCACGGGCGGTCAGAACCTCCAGCGGGTTCATATTGGCCACGAATTCCGCCACATAATCGGAAGCGGGGTTCGAGAAAATCTCGCGCGGGGTGCCGATCTGCACGATGCGCCCGCCTTCCATGATCGCAATACGCCCGCCCAGTTTGAACGCCTCATCAAGGTCATGGCTGACGAAAATGATCGTGCGGTTAAGATCGCGTTGCAGGTCCAACAACTCATCCTGCAACCGCGTGCGGATCAGCGGATCGAGCGCCGAAAAAGGCTCATCCATCAACAGGATCGGCGCTTCGGTGGCAAAGGCACGGGCAAGGCCCACACGCTGCTGCATGCCGCCCGAAAGCTCCCCCACCTTGCGGTCAGCCCAATCGCTGAGCCCCACCAGCTTCAACTGCCGTTCGGCCCGTTCCAACCGCTCGCCCTTGGGCACATTGGAGAGTTCCAACCCAAGCGCCACATTGTCGCGCACCGTGCGCCAGGGCAGCAGGCCGAACTGTTGGAACACCATCGACACGCCTTCACGGCGCACCCGGCGCAGCTCTGCCGCGTTGCTCTCATGCACATCGCAGGACCAGCCCTCGGCATGGACCCGCACCGTGCCGCGCACCATTGGGTTGAGCCCATTCACCGCCCGCAAAAGCGTCGACTTGCCCGAGCCCGACAGGCCCATCAGCACAAGGATCTCGCCATTCTCAACGGTGAGCGAGCAATCATGCACGCCCAGCACCTGCCCCGTCGCCGCTTCGATCTCGGCGCGGCTTTGGCCTTCGTCCATCAGCGGCAAAGCCTTTTCAGGCTTGTCGCCAAAGACGATGGATACGTTATCGAATTCTACTGCTTTCGTCATTTCCGTCCCACCCGCAGGATACGGTCGAGCATGATCGCCACGACGACGATCACCAACCCTGATTCAAATCCCAAGCCTGTGTTGACTTGGTTCAAGGCACGCACCACCGGCACGCCCAAACCGTCCGCGCCCACCAATGCTGCGATCACCACCATCGACAGCGACAGCATGATGGTCTGGTTCAGACCCGTCATGATCTGCGGCAACGCATAGGGCAGTTCGATCTTCCACAGTGTCTGGCGCGGCTTGGCGCCGAAAGCCTGCGCGGCCTCTAGAAGCGCCTTTGGGGTCGAGGAGATGCCAAGCTGCGTCAGCCGGATCGGCGCGGGCAGCACGAAGATTACCGTGGCGATCAGCCCGGGCACCATGCCAATGCCGAAAAAGACAATCGCGGGGATCAGATAGACAAAGGTTGGCAGCGTCTGCATCAGGTCCAAAACCGGGGCCACCCAAGCATAAAGCCGGGGCCGATGCGCCACGGCGATGCCAATCGGCACACCCACGCCCATACAGACCACACAAGCCGAGAGCACCAGCGTCAGGCTCTCCATCGTCTCTTCCCAGTAGTCTTGGTTGAGGATGAACAGGAAGCCCAGCACCACAAAGGCCACGGTTTTCCAATTGCGCTGAATGGCCCAAGTGATCGCGGCGAAGACGGCGATCAGGATCAGCGGATGCGGAGTTTGCAGCACCCAGAGGATCGCCTCGATCAGCCGTTCCATCAGGTCCGACAGCCCGTCAAAGAACCACGCCCCGTTCGTTTGCAACCAATCCAGCGCGTCTTCGGCCACATCGGCCACGGGGATCTTGTTTTCTGTCAGCCAGTCCATGTCAGTCCTTCAGGATTGGAGAATTGCGCATGAGAATGACCCGCCCCATCAATCTGGAGCGGGTCTTGTCCATCATAGCGTGAGGATCACTTCAACGAAGCGACAGCTTCCATCGCATCGCCGCCATCGACGGTGGTCACACCGTCCAGCCATGTGTCGAGCACGTCGGCGTTCGCCTTGATCCAAGCGGCGGCGGCCTCTTCCGGCTTTTCGCCGTCATCGAGGATCGCGCCCATGATCTCATTCTCCATCTCAAGGCTGAATTCGAGGTTTTGGAGGAATTTGCCAAGGTTCGGACATTCTTCGACGAAACCGGCGCGGGTGTTGGTGTAAACCGTCGCACCGCCCAGATCGGGGCCAAAGTAATCGTCACCACCTTCAAGATAGGTCAGGTCGAAGTTGGCGTTCATCGGGTGCGGCTCCCAACCAAGGAAGACAACAGGCTCTTCCTTGCGGCTGGCGCGCTGCACCTGAGCGAGCATCCCCTGTTCAGAGGATTCGACGACTTCGAATTCGCCCAGTTCAAAGGCATTCTCGTCGATCATCGACTGGATCAGGCGGTTGCCGTCATTGCCCGGCTCGATGCCGTAGATCTTGCCTTCGAGTGCGTCGGCATTGGCGGCGATGTCGGCGAAGGTCTTGATACCCATGTCAGCGGCGGCCTTGTTTACGGCCAGCGTGTATTTCGCGCCTTCAAGGTTCGCGCGCACGGTGTCAACGCTGCCCTCTTCGCGGTATTTGGCGATATCGCCTTCCATCGTCGGCATCCAGTTGCCCAAGAACACGTCAATGTCGCCGGACGCCATGGAGGTATAGGTCACCGGCACGGCGAGGATCTTGGTCTCGGTGTCATAGCCGAGCGCGTCGAGCACGACAGAGGTGGCGGCGGTGGTGGCGGTGATGTCGGTCCAGCCGACGTCGGAGAAGGTGACTTCGCTACACTCGGCAGCAGCCAGCGAGGTCGCGGCGACCGTCGCCAAAGCGGATGTCATAAGCAGTTTTTTCATTGGTGTTCTCCCCAGAGAAGTTTTTATTGACTGATGCGCCAATCAAAAGCCATCGGCCGCGATATTGCAACCGGATTAATTTTGCCAACTTACTGGAGGGCAAAATGCAATACTACTTGTTTCAAAACTCACTCTCGCGCGGCCTGTTTGGGGCGTAGAACCGGGGTGACATTTTCATCCGCGCCGGGCTCTGGCTCGGCGTTGATTTCGGGGGCATCCTCGGCTTGGGTTGTCGGCTCTTGGTCAGGCTCCTCCTGCGGCGTCTCGGATGCTATCGGAGACGTTTCCGACGTCTCGGCCTCCGGCGTTTCCTCAGTCGTTTCAGTGGCTTCGCCCTGAGGTTCGCCAGCCTCCATCCCAAATGCCGCGCGGATCGCGGCTTGGGTGCCATCGCCATAAAGCCCGTCAATCGCACCGTCATAAAACCCGTAATCCGACAGCTTGCGTTGCAGCGCTTTGCGGGTGTCGCTGTCGAACAAACGGGGCTCCTCCTGCATCAGCCCCAGCAAGGTGCCATCCCCCGCCCGCAGCGCGCGATAGAGGTAGAGCGCGGCATCCGCCGCCCCGCGCCCCGGCACTTTGTCATCGTCAATCATCGCGGCAAAGTTGAACATCGCAGCAGGGTGTCGCCTATCGGCTGCACGGCGGAAGTAATCAAGCGCCAGTTCGGGGTCGGCCTCCTGCCCCAATTCGCCCTGCAAATGGATGAAGCCCAGATCGTTCAACGCCCCGGCATGGCCCCGCTCGGCAGCGTCGCGATAAAGCTGCATCGCGCGGGCCTCGTCTTGCTCCACGCCCCGGCCCTCTTCGTAAAGCTGGGCCAGTTGATAGCGCGCTTCGGCTGAGCCGGTCTCAATCGCGCGCATGAGCTGCGCCGCCGCATTCTGCGGATCATAGCGTGGATCGTCGGGATCACTTTGCAGGGCGGCGAGGCCGAGTTGCGAGCGGGTATCGCCCTGCCGCGCCAATTCGGCCAAACGCTGGCCCTGCGTCTCGTTCAAATCGGCCCAACTGCGCGGGACCGCCTCCCCGTCACCACTGCCGAGAAAGAACGGCGTGGGGTTCAGCCATCCAAAGCGCCGCGCCGAGAGGCTGCCACCGCTGCGGCTGCGCAAAGCCGCGCGGAAATCGTCCAGCATAGCCCCGACCTCGACCTCTGGCTCGGCCACCACCTCGGCCAGCGTTTCGGCGAAAAGGCCCGCGTTTTCACCACCCTCGTCACAAGCGCCCACCTCGCCAGAAGTCACGACCAAAGTGCCAAGGCGTGGCTCAGGCGGTGGCAAGGGCGCGGTGGCTTGCTGCGGGGCGGCGTGGCAGTTGTCGAGCAGAACAAGCCGTATCTGCCGCGCCTTGCCCGCCGCACGCAGAAGCGCAGGCAGGGCCACCCCCTCGCGCTGCAGCGCCGAGGCCGGGGCCAAGGGCGCGTCGACCGGGATCAGATAGCTCTGCCCGCCGGAGGCGACACGACGGCCTGCGTAGTAAATTAGGGCAATGTCCGCCGTTTCGGCCTGAAAGGCAAAGTCGGAAAGCGCTTGTTTGAACGCCGCGCTCTCAGCGTCGATCAGCGTGGTGACGTCAAAGCCCTGCTCCTCCAGCGCCTTGGTCAGCCGCGCCGCATCCGCGCGCGGGCCGTCGAGCGTGGCGGCATCCTCATAGGCGGAGACGCCGATGACCATCGCCACACGGTCTTGCGCCGCTGCGGCGAAGGGCAGAAACAGCATCAGCAGAAGCGCGGTCAGACGCATATGGCAGGATCCTTTCGGTCAGCTTTGGTTGGGCAGCGCCGCCCATTAACCTATGCTGGCAGGAAAAGGTTTCCACCATCGTAACAGTTTGAAATGAATCCGACCTTCACCCCGCGCCTCAGGCGTTGGGCGAAGTCTCTTCGATCTCGCGGTCTTCTTCCGGCACGTTCAGCGTGGCCCAAGTATCGCCATCCGGCAGTTCGGGAGGATGCGGCAGGCAATCGCGGCGATGGATATTCGCCTTGGCCATGAAATTGGCCGAGACCGGCGCGGTGACAAAGATGAAGGCCATGATCAGCAGCTCATGCAGCGACCCCGCGCCAGAGACGAAGGAGTTCACCACGGCGGCCAGCAGATAGGCCCCGATCCCCAGCGTCGCGGCCTTGGTCGGCGCGTGCAGCCGCGTCATCGGGTCGTTCAGCTTGAGCAAGCCAATCCCGGCAACCAGCACGAAGAAACTGCCGATCACCAGCAGCGCGATAACGAAGTAAGTGGCGATGATCTCAGGGCTCATTCGATGATATCTCCGCGCAGGACGAAACGGGCATAGGCCACGGTCGAGACGAAACCGAGCATGGCGATGATCAGCGCGGCCTCAAAGTAAATCTGCGTGCCTTGCAAAACGCCCAGAAGCACGATGATGCCGATGGCGTTGATAAACATCGTGTCCAGCGCCAGAATGCGGTCCCCGGTGCCGGGGCCGATCCACAGACGGATCATCGCCATGAACTGCGCAATGGCGACGAGGGTCAGCGCCCCATAAAGCGCCAGCGTCAAAAGGTCGGTCGCTTGGGTCATACGAAAATCTCCTTCAAGCGGCGTTCGTAGCGGTCTTTGATCTCATCGCGCACGGCGTCGGGGTCGCTTGCGTCCAGCGCGTGTACCAAAAGGTAGCGCCCGTTGTCCGACAGGTCCGCCGAGACGGTGCCGGGGGTCAGTGTGATGGTGCCCATAAGGATCGTGATCGCCTCGGGTTCTTTCAGGTCCAGCGGCACGACGACCCAAGCGGGCGACATGCTGGCGTTGGATTTGGTCAGGATGACCCAGGCCACCTGAATATTGGCGATGACGATATCCCAGATCACCAAGAGCACATAGGCCAACGTCCGCAGCGGGCGGATGCCCTGCGCGCGGTCGGTCCACCAACGCGCGGTCAAGATCGGGATCACGACGCCAAGGATCAGGCCAAAGACCAACATGCCTGCGCTGAACTTGTTTTGCAGCAGGATCCACACCGCCGTCAGCAGCAGGGTCAGAAACGGGTGCGGCAAAAGCCAACGGATCGGTCGCATCATGTCAATGGGCCTCCTCTTTGCCGTCCGACAGTTTGCCGGGGGTCTCCAACACGGTGGTCAGGTAACGTTCCGGCCCGAACAATTGCTTTGAAATCGCAGTGGCATATTGGGTGGCCGGTCCGGCCAGCAGTGTATGCGCCACCAGCAGGGCTAAGAGCCCGCCCACCGCGACATAGCTCAGCGCCGAGGGGCGCTCTGCCGGGGTCGCCCCCTCCTCCGGCGTGACGGTGCGCGCCTTCCAGAAGACCACGCTGCCCGCGCGGCCAAAGCCCACGAGGCTCAAAAGGCTCGCGCCCAAGATCACGGCCCAGATCCAGACCCAAGCATCGCTGGCGGCGGCGGCATCCATGATCAGCAGCTTGCCCAGAAAGCCCGAAAGCGGCGGCACGCCGACCATGGCAATGGCGGCGACAAAGAACAGGGCTGAGGTCAGCTTGGCCCCCGCCACCTGCGGCTGCGCCGTCAGATCAAGGTTGTCGCGCCCGGCCCGCGCCAGATCGGCGATCAGGAACAACGCGCCCGCGGCCAGTGTCGAATGCACGATATAATAAAGCGCCGCGGCGATCCCCTCGGGCGTGAACAGCGCGATCGAGATCATCACCATGCCCATGGAGCCGATTACGGAGAAGGCCACCATACGGTCCAACTGCTTGGCCGCCAGCACGCCGATCATGCCAAGCGCCAGCGACAGCAGCGCGGCAGGAAGCAGCCATGTGGTGTGCAGATCCGCCGTCACGGCCAGTTCGGGCGGGAAGATCAGCGTATAGACGCGGATGATCGCATAGGCGCCGACCTTGGTCATGATGGCGAAAAGCGCCGCCACCGGGCCGGGCGCTTCGGCATAGCTCGACGGCAGCCAGAAGTGCAGCGGCACAACGGCGGCTTTGACGGCGAAGACCATCAAGAGCAGCACCGCCGCAATTCGGATGCCCACGGTCGCGCCCGCGTCGATCAGGACAACGCGCTGCGCCAGATCGGCCATGTTGAGCGTTCCCGTCTCAGCATAGATCGCGCCGAGCGCAAAGAGAAACAGCGTCGAGCCCAGCAGGTTATAGAGCACATATTGCACCCCCGCCCGCAGACGCGGCGTGCCACCGGCGTGGATCATCAACCCGTAGGAGGCGATCAGCAGCACTTCGAAAAAGACGAAGAGGTTGAAAAGGTCGCCCGTCAGGAAGGCGCCCATGATCCCCATCAGCTGGAACTGGAACAGCGCATGAAAATGCCGCCCGCGTTCGTCCCATTTGGAGCCGATGACATAGAGCAGCACAAACAGCGCCAGCACCGCCGTCAGCGTGACCATCAGCGTCGACAGGCGGTCGCCCACCAGCACGATGCCAAAGGGCGCGGCCCAATCGCTGAGACGGTAGAGCATGACATTGCCGCTCGCCGCCTCGACCGAGAGGCCAAGGCCCACGACGACCAGCGCCAGCGCGCCAAAGAGCGACAGCACCCGCTGGATGGTGATGTGATAGCGTGCGGCCAGAATGATGAAAGGCGCGATAAACGCAGGCAGCACGATGGGCAGGATCAGCCAATGGGTCATGTGCGGTCCTCCGCCTTGGTATCGGTCAGCGGCTCGTCCACATGATCATCCTTATTGCCCAGATAGGCCCCGAGGGCGATCATCACCACCACGGCGGTCATGCCAAAGGAAATCACGATGGCGGTCAGCACCAGCGCTTGGGGCAGAGGATCGGTATAGCGCGCGGCATCGCTCAGGATCGGCGGCGCGCCCACGGTCAAACGGCCAGAAGCAAAGAGAAAGACGTTCACCGCATAGGTCAGCAGCGACGTGCCCATGATGACGGGAAAGCTCCGCAAGCGCAGCACGAGGTAGATGCCAGAGGCTGTCAGGATGCCGATGGCGGACGCGACGAGAAGTTCCATGTTATGCCTCAGCCTTGGTGTTGTCTTCGCGCGATGGGTCGATGTCCATCGGATGATCGGCCTCGGGCACATGCGCCCGGCGCGCCAGCCGCGAGAAGCTTTCGAGCGACAGCATCACCGCACCGACCACGGCAAGGAACACGCCAAGATCAAAGAGCGCGGCAGTCGCCAGTTCGAACTTGTCGAAGGGCGGGATGCGCACATAGGTGAAGTCCGACGTGAGGAAGGGTTTGGCAAAGAGCCACGATCCGATCCCCGTCAGCCCCGCGATCAAGACGCCGGTGCCGATGATCCCATGATAGGGATAACGCAGCCGCGCCGAGGCCCAGGCAAAGCCACTGGCCATATATTGCATCACCACGGCGATGGAGACGATCAGACCGGCGATGAAACCGCCCCCCGGCTCGTTATGACCGCGCAGGAAGATGTAGAAACCCACCATCAGCACCACGGGCATGATCACGCGTGTCATCACCACCATCATCATCGGGTGCCGGTCGCCCGCGCGCGGCTGGTCGGGCTTGCGGTTCAGCAAACGCGCCCGCACCGGGCCCGAGAGCAGCGTCTCGGTCAGTGCGTAGATCAGCAGGGCCGCGATGCCCAGCACGATGATCTCACCATAGGTGTCAAAGCCCCGGAAATCGACGAGGATCACGTTCACCACATTGGTGCCGCCGCCGCCCTTGTAGGAGTTGGCGAGGTGGAATTCGGAAATGCTCGGCGCCACGGTGTCGCGCAGCAGGTAGTGATAGGACAGTGCCATGGTCGCCGCCCCCGCCGCGAGGGAGACGACAACGTCCCGCGTCCGGCGCAGCACGCTGCTTTCGATCGGTGTGCGGTTGGGCAGGAAGTTCAGCGCCAAGAGCAGCAGGATGATCGTCACCACCTCGACCGTCAGCTGGGTCATCGCCAAGTCAGGCGCGCTGAAGAAAACGAAACCAGCCGATACGATCAGCCCGACGATGCCGATCAGGATCAGTGACAACAGACGGTTGCGGTGCAGGAAGACAAGGCCGCAGGCCGCCGCGACCAGCATCAGCCAGCCCGCGATCTGCACGGCGTTCGTCGGTTGCAGCGCGCGGCTCGCCGCGCCCACCGTGCCGGTGGCCCAAGCGTAATAGCCCACGCCCACGACGGTCACCGCCATCACGGCGGCATAGCGTGAGAAAGCCCCGTTGTGCAGCCGCAGCGATACCGCCTGCGACAGGCCGACAGACGCCGCGATGATCCGGTCAAAGATGCGCTTGGCTTCGGGCCGGGGTGCGGCATCCCAGACGCGCAGCAAGGGGGTGAAGAGCGCCAGCAGGATCAGCCCGCCCACGACCGCGATGATCGACATATAAAGCGCCGGCCCCAGCCCGTGCCAGATTTTGAAATGCGCAGAAGACATCTCGGCTGCATCGCCGAGGACAGAGGCGGTCACCAGCTTGACGAAAGGCTCGGCCAGAAACGGCGCGAGGCCGATCACCACCACGGGGATAATCAAAAGCGCTGGCGGCAGCCAGAGGCCGGGCTTGGGGTCATGCGGATGATCGGGATAGTCGTCACGTTCCTTGCCAAGGAAAGTATGGCCGATCAGCCGGAAACTATAAGCCGCCGAGAAGAGCGCGCCAAAGGTCGCCAGCGCAGGCACCAACCACGGCAGATCAAAGAGCGTGGTGTGCAGCGTCTCTTCCAGCATCATCTCTTTCGACAGGAAGCCATTGAAGAGCGGGATCCCCGCCATCGAAAGCGACGCCAGTGTGGCGATCACGAAGGTCACCGGCATCAGATGCCGCAGCCCGCCCAAACGGCGGATGTCGCGCGTATGCACCGCGTGATCCACGATCCCCGCCGACATGAAAAGCGCGGCCTTGAAGGTCGCGTGGTTCAGGATGTGAAACACCGCCGCCAGCGCGCCAAAGGCCGTCCCGGTGCCCAGAAGCATGGTGATCAGGCCAAGATGACTGACGGTCGAGAAAGCCAAAAGCGCCTTCAGATCATGTTTGAACAGCGCGATCACCGCGCCCAGCACCATGGTGATCAGCCCCGCCGTGGTGACGATGACGAACCACTCCGGCGTGCCCGAGAGCACCGGCCACATCCGCGCCATCAGAAAGATGCCCGCCTTCACCATCGTGGCGGAGTGCAAATAGGCCGAGACCGGCGTTGGTGCTGCCATGGCGTGGGGCAACCAGAAGTGGAACGGGAACTGCGCCGATTTGGTGAAACAGCCCAGCAGGATCAGGATCAGCGCGGGCAGATAGAGTGGCGAGGCTTGGATTGCCTCGCGGTTTTCCAAGATCACGCTCAGGTCATAGCTGCCGACGATCTGCCCCAGCAGCAACATGCCACCGATCATCGCAAGCCCGCCCATGCCCGTCACGGTCAGCGCCATCCGCGCCCCTTGGCGGCCTTCGGGGAGATGCTTCCAATAGCCGATCAACAGGAAGGACGACAGCGAGGTCAGCTCCCAGAAGATTAGCAAGATCAATACGTTATCGCTGAGAACAATGCCGACCATCGCGCCTTGGAAGAGCAATAGATAGGTGAAGAACTCACCCATATGATCGTCGCGCGACAGGTAAGAGCGCGCATAGGCGATGATGAGCAGACCGATGCCAAGGATCAGGCAGGCAAAGAAAAAGCCAAGACTGTCGAGCATCAAGGTCAGGTTCAGACCAAGCTGCGGGATCCAATCAACCCGCGCGGTCAGCACCTCTCCGGCCAATACGGCGGGCAGATGGGTCAGCAGGCCGACAAAGGCCACGAGGGTAACCATGAAGGTGACCCCGGCGCAGGCTTGGCGCCCTGCGGAATTCATCAGTCCGGGTAGCAAAGCACCAAGGAAAGGCAAGGCAACGATAAGGAAGAGGGACACGCGAACTCCTGATCTAGCGGACTGAAAGGTCACCACGTTCTGTAGAAATTTTCCCGGCACCTCAAGCGAAACCGGGTATTAAACGCCAGATTGTCGCAGGTTACGCCCCCCCGCCCTGCCCCGTGGGAGGGGGATGCCCGTGCCTTTGCCCGTCCGACAGTCCCCCTCGGGCCGTGTCACTCCGGTTGGAAGAGGTCCCGGTAGTTTTCGCGCAGCACGTTCTTCTGCACCTTGCCCATCGTGTTGCGCGGCAGTTCCGGCAGCACGATCAACTTTTGGGGCTGTTTGAACTTGGCCAGCGATCCGGCCACGTCGGCGGCGATCTGCTCCAGATCCAGTTCCACACCCCGGCGTGCCACCAGCACCGCCACGACGCTTTCGCCGAAATCGGGGTGCGGTACGCCGATCACCGCGCTTTCCAACACGCCCGGTTGGTCGTCGAGCAGCAGTTCGACCTCCTTGGGGTAGATGTTATAGCCGCCTGAAATGATCAGATCCTTGTCGCGGCCCACGATGGTGACATAGCCATCCGCATCGCGCCGCCCCAGATCGCCGGTGATGAAAAACCCGTCTTCGCGCAATTCGGCGGCAGTCTTCTCGGGCATTTGCCAATAGCCCTTGAAGACATTCGGCCCCCGAACTTCGATGCTGCCGATCTCGCCATCCGGCAGGGTCGCACCGGTTTCGGGGTCGGTGATCTTCAACTCCACATCCGGCAGCGGCAGGCCCACGGTGCCCGCACGGCGCTCGCCCTCATAGGGGTTACTGGTGTTCATATTGGTCTCGGTCATGCCGTAACGCTCAAGGATACGGTGGCCAGTCCGGGTCTCGAAATCCACATGGGTTTCCGCCAACAGCGGGGCGGAGCCCGAGATGAACAGCCGCATATTCGCCGCCGTCTCGCTGGTAAAACGCGCGTCGTCCAACAGCCGGGTGTAGAAGGTGGGCACCCCCATCATCGCGGTGGCATGGGGCATCCGGTCGATCAATCGGTCGATGTCGAGCTTGGGCATAAAGATCATCGCGCCCCCCGCCACCAGCGTCACATTGGTCGCCACGAACAGCCCGTGGGTATGGAAGATCGGCAGCGCATGGAGCAGCACATCCGCATTGGTAAAACGCCACAGATCGGCCAGCGTCTGCGCGTTGGACAAAAGGTTCGCCTGCGTCAGCATTGCCCCCTTTGAGCGCCCCGTCGTGCCGGAGGTATAGAGGAAGGCCGCCAGATCATCAGCCCCACGCGCGACGGTCTCGAACTGATCGGGGGCCGAGGCTGCGCGGTCCGCAAAGCTGCCATCGTTTTCGGTGCCCAGCGTCTCAAGCTGGCAGCCCGTGTCCTTGGCCAGCGGCGCCATCTCATTGCGCCGCGCAGGCTGGCAGACGAAAGCCGCCGCCCCGCTGTCGGTCACGAAATAGCGCACCTCATCCGCCGTATAGGCCGGGTTCAGCGGCAGAAAGATCACCCCCGCCTGCACGCAAGCGGCATAGAGCGCCAGCGCATCCGCGGATTTGTCGATCTGCACCGCGAGCCGGTCACCCGGCTTCACCCCCAGCCCAGACAGCACATTGGCAAAGCGGCCCGCCCGGCTCAGAAAGCCCGCATGGGTCAGCGTCACCCCGCCGTCGAGGTGCAAAAAGGCGGTCGTCTTGCCAGCGTGACGGCCAAACAGAGTGTCATAAAGGGGGTTTGCCATCACGGTGCTCCTCACGTGTTGTTCTTGGGAAAGCCGATTGGCTCCTCGCGGAATTACAACCGTATTACGCAGGGTAATGCAAGCAGGCGGAGGGCTGCGTGCGGCTGCGGTGAGGGGAAATGTTGAACCGAGGCAATAGCTTGTAGGGCGACGCTCAAATGCGTCGCCCTACGGATTAGCGGCCCATTAAGCCCGGCAACCAAGTACCGATGCCCGGCAGCCAGACGACCAGCGCCAGCACGAAGAGCTTGATTAACAAAAAGGGCATCACCGAGGCATAGATTTGCGGCATCCGGATCTCTTCGGGCGCCACGCCCCGCATGACGAAGAGAAGCAGCCCGAAGGGCGGTGTCAGCAGACCGATCTCCATGGTCAACAGGTAAACCACGCCGAGGGTCAGCTCGTTGATCTCCATCGCGCCCGCCAAGGGCACGAAAACCGGGACCGTCACCATCAACATCGACACTTGATCGATGAAACACCCCAGAAACAGCAGGATCGCGATCATCCCCAAAAGCACCATCAAAGGCGTCGGATCGACCGCGTTGATTGCGTTGATCAGCCCGTTGGTCGCGCCAGAAAAGCTCAGCACCTGCGCAAAGGTCTGGCTGGCCGCAATGATGAACAAGATCATCACCGACAGTTTCAGCGTCTCCATCAGAGCACGGCCCATCTTCTCCCAACTCAAGGCCCGATAGGCTGCCCCGATGATCACCGCCGTGATACTGCCCAGCGCAGCGCTCTCCGTGGGTGTGGCGATCCCTGCCAGCAAAGAGCCGATTACCACCGCGAAAAGTACCGTCAGCGGCAAGACATAGATCGCAAAGGGCGTCCACCGTTCGCGCAGCGACATATCCTCGTAAACATCGGGCGGCGCGACCTTTGGGTCCAATACACTGCGCCCCACCACATAGGCCACGAAAAGCACCGCCAGCAGCAGGGCCGGAAGTACCCCCGCGATCAGCAGCCCCGCGATGGAAATACCGGCGAGCGAGCCCACCAGCACCGCCAGCGCCGAAGGCGGGATTAGCATCGCAATCGCCCCCGAAGCCATGATCGGCCCCATGGCCATCGACGGGTGGTAGCCCCGTTTCAGCATCCCCGGAAGCAGCGTGCCGCCCAGCATCGCGGTATTGGCGATGGTCGAGCCTGAGAGTGCCGCAAAGATCGTGCCGCCAAAGATCGTCACCACTGACATGCGGCCCGGGATCCGCGTCACCACCCGCTCGATGGCGTCGATGGCGCGGTGCGCCACCCCGGTCTGAAAGAGTATCTCCCCCATCAGGATGAACAGGGGTATCGGGGCAAGCTGGAAATTCGCCACCGACTGCGCAGAGTTGCGCGCCAGTTGCAGAATGCCACGTTCGCCACCCAGCACGAAGTATGCGCCCACGGTGGTCACGGCGATAAAGGCAAAGGCGACCGGCAAGCCGATCAGCAAAAGCACCGCGAGGCTGCCCAGCATGAGCGTCAGGATCAAAGCCCAATCCATCTCAAAGACCACTCAGACTTCGCTCGGCCGTTTCCGGATAGAAAAGGCGGCGAATGAAAATAACCGTGCAAAGCGCCAATGACAGCGGCACAAAGGCCAGCATCCACCATTCCGGGATGACGAATGACGTGCGGATCATCGACCCCCGCGCGGCCGATGCCAGCACCGCTTGCAATCCGTACCACCCCAGCACCCCTGCCGTGACAGCGCCGATGGCGCTGGTAAGACGGGTGAGCACATGGGCCGTGCGTGGCGCAAGATTGCTGGTGATCAGATCGACCTTTACATGGCCACCGATCGACAGCACCCAGGGCGCGCCAAGGAAGGTGGCGATCATCAGCGCGTATTGGATCGCATCCAGCGCGCCATAGACCACCGGCAGGCCAAGATTGCGCAGCACAACATTGAGAGCGATGAACACCGCGATCACCCCGAGGATACCAGCCGAAAAAACGGCCAGCCCCCGGAGTGTCCGGTCAAACATTCTAGAGATCATTGGAGGATCACTTGGTCATGCAGGCGCGCATCTGTTGCGCAAGATCGGCATCGACCTCTTCCACCGCGGCCCAACCGGCATCGCGGGCGGCAGCGATCCAAGTCTCGGCATCGGCCTCGCCAAAGGTGATCGTCTCGATACCCGCCTCGGCCTGCGCCGCATATTCCGAGGCGTTCCGATCCGCGTTGTCGTTGTTCAGCTCTTCCATCCAAGCGGCACCTTCGGCCAGCTTGGCGCGCTGCTGCTCCGTTAGCCCGTTCCAAGTATCAAGGTTCACCAGAACGTTGACGTCGACGTTGTAAAAGCTCGGGTCGACACGGTATTTCGTCTGCTCGTCCCAACCAAGGTCCAGCACCCCCTGCGAGGGCCAGCCGTAGCCGTCAATCGCCCCACGCTCCAGCGCGCTGTAGACCTCGCCCGGCGCGGTCCGCACGAGGTTGGCGCCAAGCTGCGTAAACATCGCTTGGTAAACCGGCGTGGTACGGATGGTCAGACCGCTCAGATCCGGCCCCTCGACCGGTTTGGTGAGATAGAGGTGATAGCCGATCCCGTCGCCCGCATGGGCGAGGTATTTCACATTCATCTGCTCTTGATGGATACGGTCGACCAGTTCATAGCAGCCATTGGCGCGCTGGTCCTGAATGGTGTTCTCGGCCAGATGCAGTGCGTCGCCGGTGGGCAGCAGGTTGGGGTAATAGGCCGTGGTGTTATTAGCAATGTCGACGACGCCGGACTGCACCGCATTGCCCAGTTCAAAAGGCGGCACGGCCTCAGGACCGCCGACCAGATTGATTTGCACGACCCCCTTGCCGTTCTCGTTGATCCACTCGACAAAGGACTCGAACTCGCGGCTAAAGGCGGTGCCAAGGGTAAAGGCCGAAACGGCGCGCAGGGTCACTTCTTCGGCCTGAGCGATGCTGCCGGTGGCAAATGTGCTGACGGCAAAGACCGCCGCGCTAAGCGTGGTTGTTGTTTTCATGGTCGTCTCCCAGTTGTGATCAAAAGCCCGCGATCTTTGCCTCGGTGCTCTCGCATGCAAATGCATAATATGTATCTGCATGTAATTGGTAGCGACTAGATTTCCCTACGTCAATTTAATCTCGGCGCCACGGGGCCACCCCGCCCCCTCAGCAGCCCCCCGCGCAAATTGTCGCGGCATTAAGATAGATTAATGACGCCGCCCCCTTGAGAACATATAAAGAACGCATGACCAAACAGACCCTCGATCAGAAACTGGCGATTCTCAGCGACGCGGCGAAATACGACGCCTCCTGCGCCTCCTCGGGCTCCACCAAGCGCGACTCGCGCGATGGCAAGGGGCTGGGCTCCAACGAAGGCAGCGGCATCTGCCATGCCTACGCCCCGGATGGGCGGTGCATCAGCCTGCTCAAGATCCTGATGACGAATTTCTGCATCTACGATTGCAGCTATTGCATCAACCGCGTCTCCTCGAACGTGGAACGCGCGCGGTTCAGCGTGGACGAGGTGGTGAAGCTCACCATCGAGTTCTACCGCCGCAACTATATCGAGGGGCTGTTCCTGTCCTCGGGTGTGATCCGCTCACCCGATGCCACGATGTCCGACATGGTGCAGATCGCCCGCAAGCTGCGCCACGAGGAAAATTTTCGCGGCTACATCCACCTCAAGACGATCCCCGACGCCTCGCCCGAGTTGATCGAGGAAGCGGGCCGACTGGCGGACCGTCTGTCGATCAACGTGGAACTGCCCACGGACACGGCGGTGCAGCAATATGCGCCCGAGAAAAAGCCCGAGCAGATCCGCCGCGCCATGGCCAACGTGCGGATGACGAAAGAGGCGAGCAAAGATCAATCCTTCACCGGCAAGCGCCCGCCGCGTTTCGCGCCCGCGGGCCAGTCGACGCAGATGATCATCGGCGCGGATGGGTCAAACGATGCCACGGTGCTGGGGCAATCGACGCGGCTTTATTCCAGCTACAAGCTGAAGCGGGTCTATTACTCCGCCTTCTCGCCCATTCCCGACAGTTCTTCGAAACTGCCGCTGATCCGCCCGCCGCTGCAGCGCGAGCACCGGCTTTATCAGGCCGACTGGCTGCTGCGGTTCTATGACTTTCAACTGGACGAGATCACCTCCGTCACCCGTGACGGCAATCTCGATCTGGAGGTCGATCCGAAACTCGCCTGGGCGCTGGTGCACCGCGAACACTTCCCGCTCGACGTCAACCGCGCCAGCCGCGAGAAGCTGCTGCGGGTGCCGGGCTTCGGGGTCAAGACCGTCAACCGCATCCTCGCCGCCCGTCGCCATCGCGCGTTGCGCTACGAAGACCTGACCCGCATGGGCGCCTCGATGAAAAAGGCCCGCGCCTTTGTCACCGCGGGGGGCTGGACCCCCGGCGGCCTCACCGACAGTGCCGACCTGCGCGCGCGTTTCGCGCCGCCGCCTGAGCAATTGACGCTGTTCTGATGCACCGCGTCTCCCTGCCCCCGATCGGCACCGCCAAGGCATGGCGCGAGGCGGCGCGCGGCTTTCTGGCCGCGGGCGTGCCGCCCGAGCAGATCCTCTGGGGCGATCATGCCGCCGCCCCCGACCTGTTTGGCGAGGAAGCCGCGCCGACTACCAAGGGCCGCGTCGCGGTGCCGCGCAGCTTCGTGTCGATGGCCGAAACGGCGGTCTGGCACAGCGACCCGGAGCGTTTCGCGCGGCTTTATGCCTTCCTCTGGCGCGTGAAGGACGCGCCGCATCTGATGTCCGACCGGGGCGATGCCGACCTCGCCGTGCTGCGCGGGATGGAGAAGAACGTCCGCCGCTGTCAGCACAAGATGAAGGCCTTCGTCCGCTTCCGCGAGATCGGTGATCCAAACGCCCCGCGTCGCAGCTTCGCCGCGTGGTTCGAGCCCACGCATCACACGGTGGAGCCCACGGCGGATTTCTTCGTGCGGCGGTTTTCCGACATGGACTGGCGCATCCTGACGCCCGATGTCTCGGCCATCTTCGAGGGCGGCAAGCTCAGCTTTCAGGAGGGCCACGCCAAGCCCGACCTGCCCGAGGACGCGGGCGAGCAGCTTTGGATCACCTACTTCCAGAACATCTTCAATCCCGCCCGCCTGATGGTGAAGGCGATGCAGTCGGAGATGCCCAAGAAATACTGGAAGAACATGCCCGAGGCCGCCTTCATTCCCCAGATGATCGCCGAGGCCCCGGCCCGCGCCCGGGCCATGGCCGAGGCCGCCCCGACCCTGCCGCCCGCGCGGATGGACCGGGTGCAGGCGCAGCTTTCGGCTTTTGAGTCCGCTTGGGACGGCCCGATGGAAGAGCTTCCGTCCGCGATACGCGCCTGCACCCGCTGCCCGCTGCATTGCCACGCCACGCAGGCCGTGCCCGGCGAAGGGCCGACGCATGCTGACCTGATGGTTGTGGGCGAACAACCCGGCGATCAGGAAGACCTCGCGGGCCGTCCCTTCGTCGGGCCGGCGGGGCAGATGTTTGACCGTGTGGCCGCCGAGGCTGGCCTCGACCGCGAGGCGGCTTTCGTCACCAATGCCGTCAAACATTTCAAATTCACCGCCCGCGGCAAACGCCGTATCCACCAGCGCCCCGAGACGCCCGAGATCGACCAATGCCGCTGGTGGATGAACGCCGAGGTGGCGCAGGTGCAGCCCAAGCTCATCCTCGCCATGGGCGCCACGGCGGCGCAGAGCCTGACCGGTAAGGGCACGGGCATCCTGAAACGCCGCGGCACGATCGAAGCGGGGCCGGAGGGCATCCCGGTGCTGATCACCCTGCACCCCTCCTACCTCTTGCGCGTCCCCGACCCCACCGCGCGCGAGGAGGCGGAGGCGCAGTTCCGCTCGGACCTCGCGATGGCAGCACGGATGATGGCCGAGGCGGCCTAGTCCTCGGGGTCGATGACCTGCAAGGCACCGTCGGGCAGCGGGCGTTGCAACGCCGCAAGGTCGGCGGTCTCTGCGCTCAGCCAGCTCTGCACCTCGCCCGGTGTGGTCAGGATCACCGGCATCGCCTTGGGATGCACGGCCGCGACCTCAACATTGGGCTCGGTGGTTAGAAAGCCGAAGAGGTCGTCGGTCGTCTCCCCGTCTTTCAGTTTTCGCACGCTCGTCCAGTTCGTCCAGACCCCGGCGAAGAAGGCCAGCGGGCGGTCCTCGCCAAGCGCGAACCAGACCGGGCGCGAACGCTCCCCGGGGCGGTTCAGCGGCTCGGAAAAGGCGGTGAAGGGCACGACGCAGCGATGCTCCCGCACCAGCCAGCGCCGCCAATGCGGTGAGGCGATGTTGCGGATGTTGGTGACGCCGCGGTCGGTCTTCTTGCCCTTGAGCGCAAAGGCCGGGGACGGCATGCCCCACCGCATCATCTCCAGCACCGGGCCGGTGTCGCCGTGGCGCACTACCGGGGCGGGATAATCGGGGTAGATGCCGGGCATGGGCGGCAGATTGCCTGCATTGTCCTCGATCCCGTCGAACCAGCCGCGGATCGCGTCCTGCCCCTTGGTGAGGGAGTAGAGATTGCACATTTTCGCCTCCTGTCGCTGCCCTGAGCCCAGTAGATGCGGGTTTTCCGCGCCCCGACAAGGGCTTCGCGGTGCCGCTCAAAATTTTGACAGGGCCGCAGTTCATCGTTTATGAATAGAACAAAATGTGAACATATGGAGTCGTGCATGACAACCGATTCTACATATGGGCAGGTCCTTACCCTGCCGCGGCGGCGCCCGTCGACACCGCCCGAACCGGGGGTTCTGGCCACGCATGTGCCGCTGACGGATGTCTTTCCGCAGGCCTTCGCCAGTGCTTCGGCCAGTGGCTTCGTCCTGTCGCTGCTGCCACGCGGCAAGGGGCCGGTGCTTTGGGTGCAGGACTTCCTGTCGCGGCGCGAGAACGGCGCGCCCTATACCCCGAGCCTCGCGGCCTTCGGGCTGGAACAGCCGGTGCTGCTGGTCACCGCCAGCCATCCGCGCGACGTGCTTTGGGCGATGGAGGAAGGCGCCGCCTGTGCCGGCCTCTCAGCCGTGGTGGGCGAGGTGCATGGCGGGCCGGAGGTGCTGAATTTCACCGCCACCAAGCGGCTGTCGCTGCGGGCCGAGGCCTCGGGCGTGCCGCTCTACCTCATCCGCAGTGGCGACCCCGGGGGCCTGAGCGCGGCGCGGATGCGCTGGCGCATCGCCTCCCTGCCCGCGCAGGCGCATCCCGACGATCCGCAGGCCCCGGGCGCGGCCCGCTGGGATCTGGAGCTGTTTCGCGCGCGCGGCCATGCGCCGGGCCGATGGGTGGCCGACCATGAGCCCGACAAACGCCACAGCCCCCGCGCCGCGGATCGTCTCCGTCTGGTTCCCCGATCTGACGATGGAGCGTTGGCGCCGGGTGATCAGCCAATACCGCAGCGTTCCGGGGGATGAGGTGCCGGTGGTCCTGTCGCGCGACGGGACGCACGGTCCGGTGGTCCATGGGCTGAGCGCCGCCGCCCGCGCCCGCGGCATCGAGACGGGCGCGCGGGTGGTCGACGTGCAGGCGATCCACCCCGATCTGCATGTCGAGCCCGCCAATCTGGAGGGCGATATCGCCCTGATCAAACGGCTGGTGCATTGGGCGCGGCGCTGGTGCCCCTGGACGGCGCGGGATCAGGACCACGGCCTGCTCTTGGACGTGACCGGCTGCACGCATCTGTTTGGCGGCGAGGCGGCGATGCTGCGCGACATTCGCAGTCGTTTCACCCTGCAAGGGCTGACCGCGCGCTGCGCCATGGCCCCCACCCCCGGTGCCGCGCAGGCACTGGCGCGCTTCGGCTCTGGCGCGCAGATCTGCGGGGCCGAGGATCTGGCCACCGCCCTCGCCCCCCTGCCCGTCGCCGCCCTGCGGCTCGACGCCCAGACCACGCGGCTCTTGGACCGGCTCGGCCTCAAGACCATCGGCGCGCTTTCCGATCTGCCCCGCGCTGCGCTGATGCGCCGCTTCGCCAGCCTGAAGCCCGAGCGCAACCCGCTGATCCTGCTCGACAAAGCGCTCGGCAAGGCCGCCGATCCGCTGAACGCCCCGCCCGACCATCGCCATTTCATGGCCCGCAGCCGCCTGGCTGAGCCGGTGCTCGACCCCGCCCCGCATCTGCCCGCGCTGGTCGAGGACCTCTGCGCGCAACTGGCCCGGGCGGAACTGGGCGCGCGGCGGCTGCGGCTGACGGTCTACCGGATCGACGGCGATTGGCGCGGCCTCGATACCGCCACCGCCCGCGCCAGCCGGGACGCTGCCCATCTGCGCCGCCTTTTCGACGGCAAGCTCGAGAACATCGACAGCGGCTTTGGCTTCGACCTCCTGACGCTGGAGGCACTGGCGAGCGAGCCGCTGCCGCTGATGCAGGACCACCTCGACGGCAAGCGCGACCCCTCGGCCGACGTGGCCGGGCTCCTCGACCGTCTGGTCGCCAAGCTCGGCTCGGAAAAGGTGAGCTGGCCGCAGTGGCGCGAGACCCACAAGCCCGAGGCGGTCGAAGAACGCGCCCCGGCGCTACAGGCCAGCCCCGCCGCCGCCCCCGCGCTG
The DNA here is from genome assembly GCF_043557115.1 of Sulfitobacter sp. 1A13679. Classification (NCBI taxonomy): domain Bacteria; kingdom Pseudomonadati; phylum Pseudomonadota; class Alphaproteobacteria; order Rhodobacterales; family Roseobacteraceae; genus Sulfitobacter; species Sulfitobacter sp. 1A13679. Next base: position 284 of record NZ_JBIFFO010000024.1, on the reverse strand, counting down.
CTGCGCGAGCGCCCGCTGCGCCTCTTGACCCCGCCCGAAGAGGTGCGCGTGATCTACGCCGTGCCCGAAGGCCCGCCCTCGCAGTTCAACTGGCGCCGCGTCACCTACAAGACCACGCGCCACACGGGTCCCGAGCGGATCGCCCCCGAATGGTGGCGAGACCGCCCCGGCACCCGGCTGCGCGATTACTATAAAGTGGAGGTCGAAGGCGGCCAGCGCTTCTGGCTCTACCGCGAGGGCGTGATCCACGATGGCCGCGGGGCCGAGCCGCGCTGGTTCCTGCA
>NZ_JBIFFO010000062.1:0-1359 GCF_043557115.1 Sulfitobacter sp. 1A13679 | reverse complement strand
GCTCATATCAAACTGTCACACAGCCGCGCTTTCTTGGTTCGGGCCTACCCGCTGCAAACGCACGAGATGCTGTTTGAGGCCCACTGGCATGCATTCCGCGTCTTCGGCGGCGTGCCTGGTCGCGGGATCTATGACAATATGAAGACCGTCGTTGATCGTGTGGGCAAAGGCAAGCAGCGGGACGTCAATGCACGCTTCAAGGCTATGGCCAGCCACTACGTGTTTGAGCCCGAGTTCTGCAATCCAGCCGCAGGTTGGGAGAAAGGCCAGGTTGAGAAGAATGTGCAGGATGCGCGCAACCGCATGTGGCAGGTCATGCCGGTCTGCGCCGATCTGGCAGAGCTGAACCAATGGCTTGAAGATCGCTGTATCGCCCTTTGGACAGAGACGCCGCACAAGGCTTTGCCGGGGACCATCGCTGACGTGTGGCAGGCCGAGAAGCCTACGCTGATGGCACTGCCGCCGGCATTCGATGGCTTTATCGAACACAGTAAGCGTGTGTCACCCACATGCCTGATCACGTTCGAACGCAATCGCTACAGCGTTCCCGCCAGCTTTGCGAACCGCCGTGTCAGTTTGCATGTCTATCCCGAACGGCTGGTCGTGGTCGCTGAAGGGCAAACGGTTTGCAAGCATGCGCGGATCATCGAGCGGTCTCATCGAAAGCCCGGCAAGGTCATCTATGACTGGCGCCACTATCTCGCTGTTATCCAACGCAAACCGGGCGCACTTCGGAATGGTGCGCCGTTCACGGAGATGCCGGATGCCTTCCGTCAATTGCAGGATCACATGCTGCGCAAAGAAGGCGGTGACCGAGAGATGGTCGACATTCTGTCTTTGGTTCTTCAGCACAACGAAGAGGACGTTTTGTGCGCAGTGGAGCTGGCACTTGAAGCAGGCGTTCCCACCAAGACGCACATCCTGAACCTGTTGCATCGGTTGATCGACCGCAGACCGACAGATCGCCCTGAGGTCGATCCGCCGGACGCACTGGCATTGCAGACAACGCCAGAGGCCAACGTCAGTCGCTATGACGGGTTGCGACAGACTGAGGAGAAGCGCCATGCGTCATGACCCAGCAGGAGCCTCTATCGTGATCATGCTACGCAGTCTCAAGCTGTACGGCATGGCAAATGCGATTGAAGACTTGGTCGCTCAGGGCGCGCCAGCGTTCGAAGCTGCCACACCAATGCTGTCGCAGCTGCTCAAGGCCGAGATCGCCGAACGCGAGGTACGGTCCATCGCCTACCACACGAAAATCGCCCGCTTCCCCGCATACAAAGATCTGACGGGCTTCGACTTTGCATCGAGTGAGATCAACGAAGCGACAGTGCGGCAGCTACACCGATGCGAGTTTAT
>NZ_JBIFFO010000023.1:0-61766 GCF_043557115.1 Sulfitobacter sp. 1A13679 | reverse complement strand
CTTTTGTGTCTGCATCGACACCGCCTACGCCCAGATCAATGAACCAGCAACCTCAGGACCGTTAATGTGACAACACCTCTTCTTCCTTCTCTCAATTGCTAAGCGTTCAACTAAGTCATCCGCATTTGGTTTCAATTTCCAGCGCTGGAAGGTTGGAGGCCGCGGTTGCGATTGAAATGTTCAATGAAGAAAAAAGCTTCTATTGGCCTTCCTGCTACGAACGCGGACTTCGTCGCGTTATTCTCGCAGCGGGATGGCTTCACAAACGACATTGTATCCGTTTGTAAAGTTGACCAACCGGGAGATGCAGCCATAGAGGTGCTTCGGATTTCGATCTCGGGACAAGGGTGGAAGCGAGCCAAAAGATGATGCGAACCACGTTGCGCCTATTCTTCCTTCTCATGGCTTGCCTTTGGGCCTCCATGGGCTTTGCTGCATCGAGCGATACCTACGAGAATTCAACAATCACGGCCCGGCTCATCTCCGTTGAAAATGGGGTCGCGGAAACCTCCAGAACCCTTTCCCTTGGCCTGGATGTCGAGCTGGCCGAGGGCTGGAAAGCCTATTGGCGTTCGCCCGGCGAGGTGGGTCTGCCGCCTGAAATTTCATGGGATGGATCGGAAAATCTGGTGAGCGCACAGATGCTCTGGCCCGCGCCTGAGCGCTTCACGGCATTCGGCATCGAGAATTTTGGCTACAAGACCCGTGTCGTCCTGCCCATTCAGGCAGTTCTCGAAACTGCGGGCCAGTCCGCAACATTGCAGGCGCGTGTTTCATTGCTGGCGTGCTCGACTGTCTGTGTGCCGCATGATTTCGATCTCGCACTGACAATTCCGGCGGGCACCGGGATTGACGCGAAGGCGGCGGGCCTGATTTCGGAGTATGCCCAGCGGGTGCCGCTTGGTCCCGAAGAGAGCGACATCATTGTCGAAACGGCGGTGATCGCGGATGATGCGCTTTATGTGACGGCGCGCAGTGCGAATGCCTTTGTGAAGCCGGATATCTTTCCGGAACTGGGGCCGGAATTCACCTTTGGCAAACCGGACATCCGAACCGATGATGCGGGAACAGCCCTTTGGGCCAAGCTGCCTCTTCTCGCGCAAGGGGAGGATCCGCCGCCCCTGCAACTGACTTTGACCGATGGATCACGCGCGGTGACAGCGCAGCCCGCTTGGTCAGACCGCATCCCGGGTGCACCATTCGAGGTTATGGCGAACCTGCCGGATCTGACGCAAATCCTGGCGATTGCGGCCTTTGCCTTTCTTGGCGGTCTGATCCTGAATGTCATGCCCTGTGTTCTGCCTGTCCTGTCCATCAAGCTGACATCGGTTCTCAATCATGGAAACAAGCCAGCGCACGAGGTCCGGAATGGGTTCCTGATGTCGGCGCTTGGCGTTCTGGTGTTCATGTGGGCCCTCGCCGCAATCATTCTGGTTCTGCAATCCGTCGGCGTCACCGTTGGGTGGGGCCTGCAATTCCAAAGCCCTGTTTTCCTGACCGTCATGTTTCTGGTGCTTGCCGTGTTCTCTGCCAATCTGTTCGGGGTGTTCGAAGTTTCATTGCCCTCCGGGTTGCAGTCACGGCTGGCCAGATCAAGCGGTCGCGACGGGTATGGCGGAGATTTTGCAACAGGCGCCTTCGCGGCGGTGCTGGCCACGCCCTGCTCGGCCCCGTTTTTGGGGACAGCGGTTGCCTTTGCCCTGTCCGGGCGCCCGATTGATGTCATTCTCGTTTTCACGGCTCTGGGGCTTGGGCTCTCCCTGCCCTATCTGGTTCTGGCGGGGAAGCCTGGTCTGGTCCGGTTGTTGCCCAGGCCGGGACGTTGGATGGTTGTCGTCAAATGGGTGCTTGCCGGTCTTCTGGCCGGGACCGCGATCTGGCTGCTCTGGGTACTGATAGGGGTGGCGGGTGGCCGGGTGGCCATGACCGTGCTGCTTATGACGAGCCTTTTCATTCTTCTCGCAACAATACGTTTGCCGGGCAGATTGACGCGCCCGACAGCGCTGGTGGTGGTTGCTGTTCTCAGCCTTCTGGTGCCGACGGCGCTGACAATCCCGCCGCAGACGAGAGCGGTGGGCCAGGACTGGGTCGCGTTCGATCGCTCCGAGATACCGAAACTGGTGTCGCAGGGAAAAACCGTCTTTGTCGACGTGACCGCAGACTGGTGCCTGACGTGCAAGGCCAACAAGACGCTGGTGCTGGACCGTGCGCCCGTGGTCGACCAACTGCGGGGTGATAATGTCGTTGCGATGCGGGCAGACTGGACTAGGTCCAGCACTGACATTTCCCGGTATCTGGAAAGCCACAACAGGTTTGGCATCCCGTTCAACATCGTCTACGGGCCAAACGCGCCAGACGGGATCATCCTGTCCGAGGTTCTGACGTCCGAAGCCGTTCTCGACGCGCTGAGCAGGGCTGCACTTGGCGACCCTGTGACCGCTTTGAAAACGGATGGTTAGGCCTAAAAGAGGCCCATCGCACGCGCCGACATCCAGACGCCCATGAATATCATCATCAGGTTTTCGGTCAGGGACACGAAACCCAGCGGCACGTTTGAACCGCCGCCCACGCAGGCGCACTTGATCTCGCGCTTATCGATGTAGACGGCCTTGAAAACTGAAGCCGCTCCGACCGTACCGATGAACAGTGCAACAGGCGCGCTGATCCAGACCAAGGCACCGGCGACCATGAGAATACCGGCAAGTGCTTCGCCGAAGGGATAGACATAGCCATAGCGCACCCATTTCTGGGCAAGCAGATCGTAGTTCAGAAACATCGTGGAAAACGTCTCGACGTCCTGCAGTTTTTGAACAGCAAGAAAGCTCATCGAGATCGCGATGAACCACTCGAATGCCCGCAGCGTCAGGATCGAACCGTAAAACGCCCAACTGAGACCAAGCGCCATAAGGAATGCGACCGCGAATATCGCAATGACGGGTTGATAAGTCGTCTCGTCGTCATCCTTTACGTCCTGGCCGAAAAATTCCCTCAGCGCGTCATAGCCACCAATTCTTTCATTGCCGATAAAGGTCTGCGGAGTCGTTTCGACACCGTGTTCTTCCATGAAAGCATCCGTTTCCTCGCGGGTGTTCAGAGGCCGGTCCTCAATCGAATACCCCTCCCGCTCAAGCAGGTCCTTCGATTTTCAGCCCATAGGGACAAACATGCTCCTCCATCACCATTCGGTACAAAACCGCCGTCTTCGGGGTGGATTTTGCCTCTCTCGTCATGACGCGTTCCTTTAAATCCTTTAACCGTTGCAGGTCCAATACCCGGTAAATCCGACAGTCAGAGGCGTCTCTCCCGTCAATTCAAACAGCAGGGTGGCGTCTTCACCGTCCGCGTCACCCGGCGCCAGCGTGAATTGGCCACCATCGGCAGACAGGACGCCACCGGACGTCACTGTGTCTTGCGACGTGAAGTTGACCAGCGATCCGGATATCTTGGCGACGCCGTTCCCCGCCCCGTCCGTGACCAGAATGGGATCGGCGTTCACGGCGCGAATGAAACGGCATTGTCCGTCGGACCCCAGTGCGCGTGTTATTTCTTCGGCTTTGAGCGGTGCAGGACGGATTCCGGCAATCACCGGGGTTGCAATCGCTTCTTGAAGCCCCTCCATTTCAGCCGGACCGTCCGCTTCACCAAGTGGCCATTCAGGACCGGCTTCGCCATTTGCCTCAATGTCATCTATGAGGAAACGCATTTCGGAAATTTCGCGGTTTTGCGCCGTCACAATTTCCGAAGCCAGCGCCTCGACCCTTGGATCTGTCAGCTCGGCCCGTTCGCTTGTCATGATCGCAATGGAGTGGTGCGGAATCATCGCGCTCATCCAGCTTTCGTCCTGAATGGTCTCCTGGCTTCTCACGAGCCAGAGCGCGCCGGCGAACATCACGACAGACCCGAGAATGATCGCGGCGTTGACGCCCTTGTTCTTGTACATGTTCAACATGAAAAGGAGCATCACGGTCGCCATCGTCGCGCCCATGATGAACGTCATGTAAAATCGGGTTTCGCTCCAGTAGACATGTTCGAAGGAGTACGAGTTGATGTACATCAGGCCGAACATGATCGCAGTCGATGTGCCGACCATCGCCAGAAACCGGCCATAGGATGAACCTGAATGGCCTCCCGAATGTGCTGCACCTTCACTTGAACGGGTATCGGACCCGCCACGAGATTTCCCGATCGCATCTTCAGACATCTGATCTCTCCATCATGGATTCTATTTGTGGAGGAACAACATTCCAGCGCTGGAGGGTTTCAAGACGATATATCGAAACGGCATGAAACCCCATAAATGTCTGGCCCAGGCATCGTGCGTTACGGGTCTTTGGCCAGATCTTTCAGGATTGGACAATCGGGGCGGTGATCGCCCTGGCAGGCGTCAACGAGGTGAGCCAGGGTCTCTCGCATCGACTTGAGCTGGGCGATTTTTTCGTCAACGGCGGCCAGATGCTCTTGAGCGACAGCCTTGACCTGTGCACTTTCCCGCGTCTCATCTTCATAGAGATCAAGCAGCGTGCGGCAGTCTTCGATCGAGAACCCGAACGTCCTGGCGCGACCGAGAAATGCGAGCTTGTGGATGTCGCTGTCGCGAAAGGCGCGATAGCCGTTGTCGCTGCGCAAAGGCCGGACAAGGCCGATGTCTTCGTAGTAGCGGATTGTCTTCGCTGGCAAACCCGCGCGTTCTGATACTTCTCCGATGTTCACACCTGTCTCCTATTCTGCGGGCTGCGTTGCGAATTTCGTCTCCGCGTCGTGGGGCGGATCCTGTTCCGACATCGTCGCCTTGATCCGTCGCAGCCGCAGCGCGTTGGTCAGAACCGACACGGAGGACAGCGCCATGGCCCCGGCGGCAAACACCGGCGACAGGAGCAATCCAAAGGCCGGGTAAAGCGCGCCCGCCGCCACAGGGATCAGCGCGACGTTATAGCCAAAGGCCCAGATAAGGTTCTGCCGTATGTTGCGCATGGTCTTGCGCGACACGTCGATGGCATTCACCACGCCGCGCAGGTCGCCCGACATCAACACCACGTCGGCGCTTTCGATTGCGACATCCGTGCCGGTTCCGATGGCGATGCCGACATCGGCATGGGCCAGCGCTGGCGCGTCGTTGATGCCGTCTCCGACAAAGGCGATCTTGCTGTTCCCTTGCCGCAATTCGTCCAGGGCGGCGACTTTTCCATCCGGCAACACCCCTGCAATGACATGGTCGATCCCGACCTCGCGGGCGATGGCATCTGCCGTGGCCTTCTTGTCTCCGGTGATCATCGCGACCTTGATCCCTCGATCATGCAGAGCTGCGATCACTTCGGCGCTGGAGGATTTGACCGGGTCTGCCACGGCAATCACGGCCGCCAGGGATCCGTCCACCGCAGCATAAAGCGCGGTGCGTCCCTTTTCGGCCAAGGCCCTTTCGCGGTCTTCCAGCGGGCTGGTGTCAATGCCCTGCTGCACCATGAAGCGATCCGCACCGACATGAACCTTGCGGCCCTGGACAAGCGCCTCGACACCGTAGCCGGTCACGGACCGGAATTCCGTCGCATCGGGCCAGGACAGGCCTTCGCTCTTTGCGGACTGCACAATGGCCTCTGCCACCGGGTGCTCAGACTGCGCCTCGACAGATGCGATGAGGGCGAGTGTCTCTGCCCGGTCAAAGCCGTCGGCCGTGATGAGGTCTGTCAAACTGGGTTGCCCTTGCGTGACCGTCCCGGTCTTGTCCAATGCGACAACGCCAACTTCATCCAGATGTTGCAGCGCATCTCCCTTGCGGAAGAACACCCCCATCTCAGCCGCGCGTCCTGTCCCCACCATGATCGAGGTGGGCGTGGCCAACCCCATGGCGCAGGGGCACGCAATGATCAGAACGGAGACACCCGCCACAAGCGCAAAGGTCAGAGCCGGATCGGGACCGACCAGCAGCCAGACAACCACAGTCGCAAGCGCCAGAACCAGAACGGCAGGCACGAACCACATGGTCACGCGATCCACTAGGCCTTGGATCGGCAGCTTGGCCCCCTGAGCATCTTCGACCATGCGGATAATCTGCGCCAGCGTGGTATCCGCCCCGACTCGCGTCGCCGTTATGGTCAGGCTCCCGGTGCCGTTCACCGTGCCGCCGGTCACCGGTTCGCCAGCAGCCTTTGGCACGGCGAGGGGTTCACCGGTGATCATGCTTTCATCGACGTTGCTTGATCCTTCTGTGACCTCGCCATCGACAGGCAGCCTTTCACCGGGACGCACGAGGATCTGATCGCCGATCCGCAGTTCCTTGATGTCAACCTCGGTCGCCTGCCCGTCACGCAGGACCCTGGCTGTCTTTGCCTGCAGACCAAGAAGGGCCTGAATGGCTGCACCGGTCTTGCCTTTGGCCCGCGCTTCAAGCCAGCGACCCAACAAGATCAGAACGACAATAACCGCCGCTGCTTCGAAATAGACGGCGCGCACACCGTCAGGCAGCACCTGAGGCAGGAAGGTCGCGACTACGGAATAAGTCCACGCCGCCCCGGTTCCCAGTGCGACAAGGCTGTTCATATCCGGGGCACGCTTGATCAACGCCGGAATGCCCTTCGCAAAGAACCCCCAACCCGGTCCGAAAAGAACCACCGTGGCAAGCGCGAATTGGATCAGCCATGACGTTTGAATGCCGATTGTGCTCTCAATCAGGCCCTCAAAGCCGGGTATGGTATGTTTTCCCATTTCCAGAACGAACACCGGCACGGTCAGGATCGCGGCAAGGATGACACGGCGCGCCAGCGCGTCGGCTTCTTCTGCCTTGCGGTCCGATCGGTCCTCGTGCGCATCGCTCTGCGCAATCTCGGCCGGGTACCCCGCCTCCGTACTGATCCGGGCAATCTTTTCCGGGGTGATGGCATCTGGCAGATACTCTACCACAGCCGTTTCGGTTGCCAGATTGACCGCCGCATTCAATACGCCGGGTGTCCGTACAAGCGCCTTTTCAACCCGACCGACACAGGACGCGCAGGACATGGCGTCTACGTTCAATGTTACGCGCCCCGTCCGTGCCGGGTATCCGGCGTTCGAGAGGGCCGTGACCGCCACGCCCGTGGTGGCCGGATTATCCATCTGAAATTGAGCCGTTTCGTTCACAAGGTTGACACTGACGTTCGAAAGGCCCGGAACCTCGTTCAAAGCCTTCTCAACCCTGCCCACACAAGACGCACAGTTCATGCCGGAAACGGATAGACGTATCGTATTGGGGTCGGTCATGAGGGCCTCCTCGGTTGAACTTACCCTGATATAGGGCTTCCAGTTGCTGGAAGCTCAAGAGAGTATCTAATTTTTTTTGATATTTGCTTGACCTTCCTCCCGATGGAACGACCAAGTCTGAGGTTGTACCAAAAATGGAGGCCTTCATGATTTTTTCCGTCCCGAAAATGAGCTGTGGACACTGCACATCCGCTATAGAAAGCGGCATCAAGGCAAAGGATCCATCAGCCGTTGTCACGGCCGATCTGGACCTTCGCCTTGTCACTGTCCAAAGCACATTGGAACAGGCGACCGTGCGGCAAGCCATCGCTGACGCTGGCTACGACGCTTCAGCCGCGTAGGATTGTCCTTATTCGGCGGCCCGTGCCTGATCGACAAGCTCGATCATCTGGTCCGCCTGGATCAGGCCCGGCGCAAGACTGTCGCCGATCACAAATGAAGGTGTGCCACTGAACCCCAGAGATTGCGCAAGCCGCATGGAAGTCTGTATGTGTTCTTCGATTTCCGGTCCGTTCATGTCGCGACGCAACTGTGCAACATCGAGGCCGATGTCTTCCGCAGTGCGGAGAATCGATGCTTCCTCTGCGCGTTCCTTCAGTTGCATCATGGCCCAATGAAACTCTTCATATTTGCCCTGGTTTCGGGACGCCAGCGCCGCGCGGGCGGCAAAAACCGACCCGTCCCCCAGAATGGGCCATTCCCGGTAAACGACCCTGACGTTGGGATCAGCAGCGAGCAGGGCCTCCATTTCAGGTTTAACCCGGCGGCAATAGGGGCAGTTGTAGTCGAAGAATTCGACAACCGTGATATCGCCATCCGGATTGCCCAGAACGGGCGCATTGGGATCATTTTCAAGCGTGGCTTTTTCCGTATCGAAAACCTGCGCTGCGGCTTGCGCCTGCAACGCCTGCTGTTGCTGTTCGAACAACTGCGCGGCCTCGAACACGATGCCCGGATTCTCGCGGATGGCTTCCAGCACCAGTTCCTTGATCCGGTCTTCGTCCATGCCGTCTGCAATCGCAGCGATCGGAAGCATTAACAGTGCGGTGGTAGCCAAGAATCTTTTCATTATCCGTCTCCTTGTGAGGCAATATCCTGGGCCGTGCGCTCGGCTTGCGTGGCGCGTTCACGCTCCGGCCATGTTGACTTGATGTATGCGAGGATGTCCCAGATTTCCCCGTCGCTCAGTTGGTCGCCGAAACCGGGCATGCCGCTGTTGAAGTCAACGCCTTGCGCCGCGAGAACCTCGGCGCCCCCCAGCTTGGTGTAGGCGAACAGCATGCTGTCCGCGTGGTGCCAAGTGTGGCCGCTTGCATCATGCGGCGGTGCGGGCAGGCTTCCGTCATCGCGCGGACTGCGCCAGTTTTCTTCACCTTCCAGATTTGCGCCATGGCACGCGGCGCAATTTTCGGCATAGAGGACTTCGCCCGCGGCCACATCGGCTGAGGAGTTGATGAGGTTTTCCGCCGTATGGTCGGTTCCGCCGGACCGGGTCCACAGGAATATGGTAGCCACCGCAACGGTAACTACGCCCAACGCAAGATAGACGGATCGCGGGGTCATCCAACGACGATCTTGGTCATCATGCCCGAAGCCGCATGCGACAGCATGTGGCAATGTAGCAGCCATTGGCCCGGGTTGTCCGCCACAAAGGCAATCTCGCGCGTCTGACCCCGTTCAAGAAGGGTCGTGTCACGCAGCGGTCCGAGGGTGCCGTTTTCGGCGACCTCGTGGAAGTGAATGCCATGCAGGTGCATCGCGTGCGGAAACGCCGTGTCGTTCACGATCTTCAATCGTACATTCTGGCCGCGGTCCAGCCGCGCAAGGGGATCACCGTTGATCCCGTCCACTTTGCCGTTGAACGACCAGAAATACCCGGCCTCGACGATCTCGCCGATCGGCTTGAGTTCGCCCCCAAGGGAAGCGGACCTCATCCGCCCCATGGCACCGCCTTCCATACTCAGGCTGAGCATCGTGGCTTCACTCAAGTCGACCATCCTGTGGTCGTTCGGCGGCAAGGCCAAAGGCGCGTCTCGACGATTTTTCGAGCCCCACTCAACGACCTCGAATGTAACCTGGCTGAAGGCCTCTTCCCGGCCGAACTGAAGAATATGAGCCGTTTCACCAACATCCGCGACCACATCGACGATCAGGTCGATCCGTTGAGCCGGAGCGAGGATCATCGGCTCCGTCACCTTAATGGGTGCAGCCAGGGGCATGCCGTCCAAAGCAACCGCCCAACCGTCAAGGCCTTCCAGCCCCAGTTGGAAATTGCGCGCATTGGCAGCATTGATCAGCCGCAAGCGCAGTCTTTCGTTCTTGCGTGCACTCAGGCCCAGATTGAAGGTTCCATTGGTCGTCAGCAGGTTGCCGATGCGCCCTGCGTGGCTGAGATCATGAGGCGCTCCGAAGTCGTCTTTGATCTGCGCGGTTTCGGGGTCAATAAGCCAATCATCCAGGATCAGGACTTCCTCGCGATCAATGTCGAGAGGCTCGGCCTCTTCCACGATCAGTGCACCGTAAAGCCCTCTGCCCACCTGCTCAAACGACCTATTATGGGCATGGTACCAATAGGTCCCGGCATCCGGGACAGTAAAGTCATAGTCGAATGTTTCCTCCGGCTGGACCACATCCTGTGTCAGGCCGGAAACGCCATCCATCGCATTGTCGATGCGGATGCCGTGCCAATGCGTCGACGTTCCCTGAGAAAACCGGTTGACCAATCTGCGCTGGACACGCCCCCCCTGCGCCACGCGAATCTCCGGACCGGGTGAGCCGCCGTCAAAGCACCAAAGCGATGTCTTGCCATAGTTGCCGGGCAGCAGCTGCACGTCGCTTTGCTGGGCTGTCAGGGTCGCGAATGGCGTGCCCGCAAATCCAGTGCTGGCCGACAGACCACTGAACGCAGCAGATGTTGCCAGAAATTGGCGGCGATTGAGCGTGATCATTCGTGGGTTCCCAAGATTATGATTTGTTGTCCAGCAGGTAGGTGGCCATCGCATTCAGGTCTGCGTCGCTCAGAAAGCCCGTGCCATAGCGCACGACTTCGGCCATTGATCCACCAAATACGTCGCCAGACGGCGTTATGCCAGATCGCAATGCATAAGCCATATCGTCTGTTGTCCAGCCTTCGGACACAAGATCGCGCGTCCGGATCGAAGGTGCTTTGCCACCTCCCGGCAAGGCGTCGTTGCCGGAAAACCTCTTCGATACTATGCGTGCGCCTGCAAAGTTCCGCGTTGTGTGGCAGGCAGCACAATGTGCCGCCCCGTTGACCAGCAGCTTGCCCCTGTTCCAAGCATCGCTTCGGTCCGCCTCTGGTGCGGTGTCAGGCTTTGTCAGAAAAGCCGCCCGCCAAAGTTTCATCCCCCATCGCTGATCGAACGGAAAAGGCACCTCATGGGACGGGGTCGGCACATTCACGGCTGGCACGGTCTGGAACGCGGCCCACAGATCGGCAATGTCCTGATCCGTGTAATTTGCATAAAACGGGTAGGTGAAGGTGGGATAATAGGGGTCTCCGTCCGGGGAAATTCCCTGCCTTACCGCTTTTGCAAACTCTTCTACTGTCCAGCCGCCAATCCCGAATTCGACATCGGTGGTCAGATTTGGCGGATAGAATGTCCCGAAATCGGTCCGGAGTGGCGCTCCTCCTGCCAATGGCGCCCCGCCAGCTTCAAAGTTGGTGTGGCACGCAATGCATCCACTGGCGCGCGCCAGATACGACCCCCGCTGGGCATCGCCTTGCAGGGTCAGGTCCGAGACTGGCGCACCGATCGGCCAGGCTATCGTTGCCGCGACAACGCCGATGCCGCCGACGACCCCCGCACCGATGATCCAACGCCACCACCGCATCTGATCACTTGTCCTCTTTGCGGAACTTCTGGTGGCAGGCCGAACAGGTCTGGGCGACCATCGCGAACGCACGGTCGGTCGGCATGTCCGCAAACATCTCGGTCGTCATGGGAAGGTCCGATCCCATCATGCCCCCTCCCATTGCAGGCGCGGACCCGCCACCCATCATCCCGTCAGTGGCGCCGCCCATCATTGATTCGCTACCGTTGCCCTGTGCTGCGGCCAACCCATTGCCTGCGCTCAACTTCAATCCTTCGGCGGCTGTTCTCAACTCTTGCGCAAGGGCCGCGAACTCTTCGCTGTTTTCCCAGACCGACGGCAACGCCTTGGACACTCCGCCACCCGAGCCTTCAGGAAACAGTCGCGTCATTTGCTCACCGGCATGGCCGATCATCGCGCCAGCTTCCCTGCGGACGACATCGGCGTCATAAGGTACCTGACCCCGCATCATGGGTGATAGCGTCTTGAGTGTTTTGGCCATCGCGGACATGCCCTGCATCCGCTCCAGCACCACGCCGGTTGCTCCGGAATGCGCCAAGGCAGCAACGCCGGTCGTCCCGATCGCAATGGCAGTAATCCATATCTTCATGTTCAAGTTGGTCATTCCTGTCAATTGATCCCGTTGGCGCGCTGAAGTTCCCGCACATATGCAACAACCATCTTCACATCGCCGGGCGTGACGCCTTCAACTGGCGGCATATTGCCAAACTTCCAATGGTGCGCTCTGACACCTTGTTTCGCGGCAAGCAAAAAAGCGGCGTCACCGTGATGGCTCGGTTCATAGATCTTGTGGACAAGCGGCGGTGCCACGCCATTCTGTCCGGCAGCATTCGCACCGTGACAAGCGGCGCAAGCGCCATCGAAAACACGCTTTCCCAATTGGGCATTTGCTGAGAATTCAGCAGGCACAACCACGTCTGCAATCGGCGCGCCCTCTTCCGTCTGCGAAAGATCAGGCGTTGTCATTGTGTGGCCGGGCATCGAAGACGATGGCTGCAATTGCTGCCAGATCACAACCGCGCCACCGACGACAAAAAACGCCGCAATCAGGATGCCGGACTTCGACATCAGATTAATCGTACCTGCGTGCCGACCGGTGTCCTTTCGAACACCTCGATGATTTGCTCGTTGTAGAGACCGATACACCCGCTTGAAGAGCGTCTTCCGATCTTGCGCGTATCATGGGTGCCGTGAATCCTGTAGTACGTCCAACTCAGGTGCAGGGCACGGACGCCCAACGGGTTATCCGGCCCGGGCGGCATATAGGCTGGCAAAGACGGGTCACGTTCGCGCATGGAGGGTGTAGGGGTCCAGTCAGGTTCGGGGTCCTTGAACGTGACTGTCGTGTAGCCGCGCTTTGTCAGCTCGTCAGACAAGGGAACCGATGTCGGATAAATGCGCATTTCGCCATCGGCCGTCCAGTGTTGCATCACGCGGGTAACGGTGTCTGCGATGATGATACCCTTGTCCAAAGCGTCAAAGTGGTCTTGCCAAGCGTGTGTACGAAACGATGAGATATTCCTTCGGACACTGGTTTGATCCACCTGCGCACGCAGGATGGACGGGGCCGCGAAAGCTGCCGATGCGGTACCTGCCGTGAATGCTCGACGCGTTACACGTGTTTGCTTGCGGGTCATCATATGGCCTCATGTTGTTGTCTGCCTATCCACTAGACTACCCGCCTGGTCGCATTTCATGAACAGTCCGGGGCCTGATATTATGTAACGATATGTATCCCGGCCAACGGACACGTCTTCGCGCTGCTGCCTCAAACCTCGATGGGTTTCAGGACAACACGCGTGTCGAGCGGGACCTTCTCATAGAGTTCGATGATCTGATTATTGGTAAGCCTTGCACAGCCGTTTGAGACACGTCGACCAATCGTCTTCGGATCCGTTGTGCCGTGAATTCTCAGGTAGGTGTCCCCACGCCCTGGCTGGTAAAGATACAAGGCGCGGGCACCGAGTGGATTGTTCAGCCCACCGGGCACACCGCCCGCAAAACGAAGATATCGGTCAGGATCTCTGGCTATCATGGCGGGTGTGGGCGTCCACCGCGGCCACTTTTGCTTGCGCGCGACATAGAACTCGCCGGATTCATAGAGCCCCTCCCGGCCAATTCCGACGGTATACCTGATTGCCCGATTGTTCGGCAAAGTCCAAAATAAAGCGAACTGGTTCGGATCGACATGTATTTCTCCCGGTTTGTCTGCCTCGGTGAACGGAACCTGGCGCGGCAACTGCTCCGGGGGCACCACAGATGGCCCGACGCGCCGGTCGTGCTCTGCGTCACTATGCGCGAATGCTGTTTTTCCACTCACCGAAAGAGCTGCAACAGAAGTCAGGAAATATCTTCGTTTCATATACTTGCCTCACTAAACTAGTCGGGTTTGAGGTGACGAACAACCCGCGCCATATGTGGCGAGCCTTCCTCTTTCGGGGCTGACTCGGCGCTTTGTTTGACGGGCAGCGTGATTTCAGCGCGCAGACCCCCATCAGTGCGGTTTTTCAGTTCGATAGAACCACCGTGCTCAAGGATGATGCTGCGCGCAATCGACAGCCCCAGGCCATGACCGCCGGTATCCTGTGATCGCGACGTCTCGAGCCTGACATAGGGTCCGAAAACAGCCTCCAGCTGATTGTCGGGAATACCGGGCCCCTGATCGTCGATGGCGACCACTACCTCACTGCCCATGCGTTGCCACGAAACCCTGGCCTCACTCCCGTAGCGGATCGCGTTCTCAATCAGGTTTCTCAACGCGCGCCCCATCGCGCTTGGTTTCACGGATACGATGAGTGGACCTTGGCTGGTCACCTGAACCTTGTCCAAGCCCATACCAGTGATCAGATCGTGCAAATCAACCGATTGGACCTCTTCATGCTGTCCGACGCCCTTCGCGAAATCGAGGGTCGCATCGACCATCCGTTGCATCTCTTCACTTGACGCCACCAAGGACGTGCGCGTGTCTTCGTCGTCCACCATTTCGGCCCGCACCCTAAGCGCCGTCAAAGGCGAGCGCAGATCATGCGCAAGCGCTGCAAGCATCTGGGTCCGGTCACTGACAAATCGCGTCAGGCGATCCTGCATGATGTTGAATGATCGGGTCAGATCCCGAACTTCCTTCGGCCCTACGACCGGCAGATCGCCCTTGGCGGCGCCGCGACCCAGACGTTCGGACGCAGTCGCGAGATCGTTGAGTGGTCCGGTCAATCGGGACAGGAGAAACCAGAAACTTGCAACCAGCAGAAGTCCCGCAGTCAGTGCAAAGGATATGTTGGACGCCAGCGACCTTTGCAGAGGCGGCCGTTCGAACCGCGTCTCGATGTTGAGCCAATTCCCACCGGACAGCGCAATGGACAGCTCCATCTCGATGGCCGCAAGGCTGCCCTGCATCATTTCGGCGTGCATTTGCGCCATTTCCGGTGACAGGTTCGGAAGGGGCAGCAGACCTCCCTCGATTTCATGAACCTCAACCCGGATATCCCGGCTGTAGCTTTCCTGAAGCAGTGCCCGTATCCGCGCTTCGACCGCTCCACCGTCATCGTGTTGTCCGTGTGCAACCGACGGCTCGTCTGTAAGGTCGAACCGTACGAGCGGAGACGTTGCCGCGCGGACGATCTGGGCATGCAATTCCGGGGGTGCGCCTTCAATCAACTGTGCGACATTTGCGGCCCTTCCGGCGGCTTCGGCACCGATGGCGGCCTGAATGGCTAACGAGCGTTCATCAACGAAAAACCAAAGACTCAGAGCTTGCGCGAGGATCAAGACACCGAGGACCAGAAGGGCAATCTGTGCACGCAACGTCCGCGGAAGCAGCTTCATTCGCAAATCTCGACATCGCAGGAAAGACTATACCCCCCATGCCGGACAGTCGCGATGATCTTCGGGCGCAAAACGTCCTCTTCCATCTTCCGGCGCAACCGGCTCACCTGATTGTCGATGGTTCGGTCCAATGGACCGGCGACCCGGCCGGTGCTCAATTTGAGCAGCTCGTCGCGGCCAATGACCGTCCTTGGCCTTTGCAGGAACAGGGTCAGGAGTTTGAGTTCACCGGATGTAAGTTGCGTACGCGAACCGCCTTGGTCAATCAGTGTGCGGCCATCGAAATCCAGCTTTAGGTGTGCAAACTTCAACGTTTTCCCCGCAAAACCATTCGGTTTTGGGATCAGCTGCGTCCGACGCAATATCGCGTTGATCCGCGCCACCAGTTCCTTGGGATTAAACGGCTTGGCGAGATAATCGTCTGCCCCGCCATCCAGACCCGCGATGCGGTCTTCGTCGTCACCCAATGCGGTCAGCATCAGGATCGGAATATGCCCTTCCTTGCGCAATCGCCTGCACGCGGACAGCCCGTCTTCCCCCGGCATCATCACATCGAGGACAATCAGATCGAAATGCGCTTCCGCCAGCCTTGCGTCCATCTCAACTGCATTTTCCGCCGCTGAAGCACGCATGCCGTTGCGTTCCAGATAACTGGTGACGGATTTCCGAATCTCTGAATGGTCATCGACGACAAGGATGCGTGGCAGATCGCTCATGCCGCCAACATAGTCATTTTCACCAAGGGACGCCCATCCCGTGTTTGTAGCCAAATGTAACAGCGCGGGCAGTCGACTTCGGGATACCGAGCAACTATTTAAGGAAGAACATCGAGGAGTTTTAAGTGAACCGACGTGAATTTGGCCTTACGGCACTCAGCCTGGCCTTGGCCGGGCCTGCTTTGTCGCAAACCGCCGCACCCACGTTGCAGGTGACAAAGACACCGACCTGCGGCTGCTGCGGCGCTTGGGTAAATGAGATGATCGCTGCCGGTTTCAAGGCATCGGTCGAGGACGTGGATTACGACACGCTTCAGGTTCTGAAGCAGAAACACGGCATCGCGCCGGAACTGGCAGGATGTCACACTACGTCCGTGGGCGGATATTTCGTCGAGGGTCACGTGCCTGCGGCTGACATCGGGCGGTTGCTGAGCGAAAAACCTGTCGCGCGCGGACTGACAGCACCGGGAATGCCCATGGGTTCGCCCGGCATGGGCCCCCAAGGTGATCCCTATGATGTGCTGCTTGTACTGATGGATGGGTCGACGCAAGTCTTCGCAACCCACGGCTGACGTGTTTGCCCGCGATACGTTCCGACAAAGTTTTTCGCCGACCTTACCATTCGGCAGATTTTGTTGGAACGTATCCGTTCTGAGCTTGGCAAGCATATTGCCGTTCCTGCTTGTCTACATCCTCGCAACGCCTGGTTTTGCGACGCTGCTGCTGACGAATGGGACCGCGCTCTCGCGCTTCCTCCGGCAGGTCTTTACCAATGGGTTTGTGGTCGTTTTCCTCGTGAATTACTTGGGGTTCGTTTCCGCATCGGTCGCGCTGAAGCAGTACCAGCATCGGCCGATTGTTTACCTGGTTTTAGATGGCCTGCTGCGGAGTGTCGCATTCATTGGGGTTCACATTGCCGTCTATGTGATGTCGGCCGATCTGTTCGGCTCGTTCAACGGCAGCCGTGCAACAGCTTTGAGCGTGGTCGGACCAACGCTCGAGCGGTCGTTCATGTTTGGGAACATCTCGGGCGTATATCTCTATGCCCTGGCGCCCGGCACCTTCATCGCGCTTCTGGTGGTTCTGACAGAACCTTCTGGCGAGGCATCGAAGCCTACCATGTTCAGGACAATGAGCATGGCCTTGCTGTTCAGCCTGACCCCGATCCCCCTCGTCACATTCCTGTCCTATGCGTTGGATCTGGCAACCTGACGGGCCAACTTGGTCAACGACCCGCAGGCTGTCATCTGATCAAATTGTATCCGAATGTACCCTTGACCTTGCCTCACTGGAATGTCGCAGAAGAACACGAGCATATTCTGGAGAGCTACATGTCTGACAATCAAAGTCAAAAATCCACCGGTTCATCGAAACTGATGCAGTATGGTATGATGGCCTGTTGTGCCGTTATGTTGTTTCCAGTCGCCGCATTCTTTATTGCAGGCGGCACGATCGCGGGTCTGTGGGGCAACGTCGGCCTTTTTGCGCCGCTCGCACTTTGTCTTGGTGCGCATGTCGTCATGCACAGGATGATGGGAAAGTCGTGTCACGGGTCAAGAGTTGAACAGGCGAACGAGGCGACTGTGGATGCAGAATTTGAAGATGGCCAAGCTCCCGAACGAGAACTGGTACGCGCCCGCTAGAACGCGGCTGACAATCGGAATTCCGATTGCAGGTATTCTGGCCCTCGGCGGTTGTGCCCAGTCGGCCTCGGGCAAGCTTTGCCCACTTGAGCCCCCTTCCGTGACACGGGATGCGGCACACGACGTCATGCTTCCCGTAGGATGTCGCTTGGTCGGTCAGTCTGAAGGTACTACCCACGAAATAGTCTGTGACGACGGCCGGACCGGATGGGCTTTCGATTAAGCGCCAAACCTTGATCCTGCCTCACATTCACCTGCACAGCGACGGTCGCCCACGCCACTACGGGCGCAACCGTTCCAACGCGCTTTGCACGGCTTGACGGCGCGGGTCATCTCCCGGCACCTCCGACAACAGGATTTCAGCGTGTTCAAACGCCGCGATTGCCGGCGCGGTATCACCCAGAACCGAATAGGCATTGCCAAGCCGCATCCATCCATCAAGATCGTCAGGCTCATCTTCCAGCCGCGTGGCCAGCCGTTCGACCATCGAGCGGATGAAATCCTGTCGTTCCTCCACACTCATGTCCTGCGCGTTTTCGATGTCTTCCTGTGTCGGGCCGGACGCACTGGTCTTCGGGGCATAGTCGGCCAGCGAGATCGGAGCCTTGCCGATCTTCGCGCCAATCCGGTTGGCTTCGCCAACAAAGCTTTCCATCCACGGGAAAAACCTATCCGCATCGTCCAGCCGGGCCACCAGCGTTTCGTGAGCCCGAGCCTCATCGCCCTTCTGCTCGAGCGAGACTGCCTTGAAAAAGGCAGCACCGGGATTGGAAGGATCCAGTTCGTACGCCCGATCAATCGCGGTGTCCGCTTCAGGTGTCACCACACCTTGCTCTGCGTAGATCAGAACCTCGGCCAACATGGAGAAGACGGCGGAATCGGCCTCCGGTCGTTGTGCGACAACTCTATATGCATCGGCTGCATCCGCATACCGGCCCATTTTCGAATAGGTTTGCCCCAGCAGCATCCAGCCTTCCGAAGGCCCGCCTTCGGGGTCTGAACTGAGCCGGACGTACAGACGATCTGTCAATTCGGCGATTTCCGCCGCTTCCTGCCGTTCAGTGGCACGTTCGGCAAAGGCGACACCTGGGATCTCTGGCGAGCCCATTGCGGAGTAATATCCAAAAGCGAAGACCGGCACGAACACTGCGCTCAGAACGACCATCAAGCGGCCCCCTGCCGCCGGTTTCCCATCTGACAGAACGGACCGGCGCGACTGCACGAGGATCCGTCTCTTGATCTCCTGCTCCGCCGCCGTGGCCTCGGTGTCGGAAATGACACCGCGCTCAAGATCCCGCCGAACCTCATCCAACTGATCCATGAGGACCGCATCCGTGGCGTCAGCCGGGACGGGTGTCCGCGACGACCGATGGCGCAGCGGCAGGCCCATGAAAAGCAGACCTACAACGGATAACAGGGCGAAAACCAACCAGATCATGAACCGTCCTTTGAAGCGTTCTCTTCAATGAAACGCGCAATTTCCGCTTTTTCGTCATCGGAAAATCCCGTTGCGGCAGCCCTGCGCCGGCTTCTCGAAATGACGGTCCAGCCGACAAGCAGCGAAACAAGCGCAAACACGAAGGGCGCCATCCAGAGCGCGAGAGTGGCGCGATTCAGGGGCGGGCGCATCAGGACATAATCGCCATACCGGGCGTGGATGTACGCGATGACCTCCTTGTCGCTGTCACCGGCAACAAGCCTTTCGCGCACCAGTATGCGCAGGTCCCGCGCAACCCCGGCGTTGGAGCTGTCGATGTCCTGATTCTGGCAGACAACGCAGCGCAGTTCCCGTGATATTTCACGGGCGCGTTGCTCCAGTACAGGATCCTGCAACATCTCGTCTGGCTCGACCGCCAAGGCCGTCACCGGAAGCAGCAGGAGGAAAGCAAATGCGATATACCTCATCCGTTCTGGCCCCTTGCTAACGCGCCAGCCTGGATCAATGCTTCCCTGAATGTGGAAATCGCCGTTTCGCCCACGACGGGGCCGACATATCTGAACAACACCGTCCCGTCAGAGCCGACAATGAATGTTTCAGGTACGCCCGAAAGGCCCCATTCAATCCCCACTCTGCCGCTCAGATCAGACCCGATCCTTTCGTAGGGATTGCCAAGCTCAGCAAGCCATTTAGTCGCATCCTCCGGCTTGTCCTTGTAATTGATCCCGAACAACGTCAGCCCGTCCTTTTCGACCATCTGGGTCAGAACCCCGTGTTCGGCCCGGCAGGGCACGCACCACGAGGCAAACACGTTCACGATGACCGGTCGCGGGTTCCCGACCAGATCGGCGCGGGAAAGCCCTGGCGTCTCCAACCCGTCGACAGCGGCCAGATCGAATTCGGGTGCCGGCTGCGAGATCAGAACCGAAGGAATGTTGTTCGGGTCCCGGTCCGGGTTCAAGCCCCACAGAAAAAACCCCCCGAAAATGGCCGCGATTGCCAGCGGAATGAATGCCAGTATACGTCCCATGCCTACTCCGCAGGAAGTGCTGCGGGCGCTGTCGCCTTGCGACGGGGTGCCCCGACGCGCAACCGCCGGTCAGACAGCGAAAGACCCCCACCAAGCACAAGCATCGCCGATCCGATCCAGATAAAGTTGACCAGAGGTTCATACAGGATGCGCAGGGTCCAAGCCCCTTGCGTGCTCTCGTCCTCGGCGGCCGGATTTGCGATGGACGCATAGAGATCACCGGCCATTGTCGATCTGATGGCGCTCTCTGTGGTGGTGGTTTGCGCGACCGGATAGGTACGCCGCTCCGGGAAGAGATCGGTGACATAGTTCCCCTCCCGGGCCACACGAAGCGTGCCACGATCCGCGAAGTAATTTGGCCCACGCACACGTTCGGCCCCCTCAAAGGTGACATCGAACCCACCAATGCTGACCTCTGTACCGGGCCGGACAAAGATGATTTCCTCGGATTTCCAGACCGTCGAGCCGATAAATCCGAACATCGCCATCGCGAGCCCCGCATGAGCCAGTGTCATCCCATGAGAGGATCTGGGCAGGTTGCGTGCACGGCGCACCGATTCCGGGAACGGTGCCTCAAACAGCTTTATGCGCATCGCCCATTCCCGCAGGGTTGAGAAAAACAGCCAGAATGCAAGCATCAGCGACAGATACCCCAACACCGGACCGCCCTCGGCGAGATACCAGGTCACCAATGTCGCGAGCACGGCCAGAACGACCACGAAACGCAACCGCTGCAGAACGCCCGCCAGATCGGCACGTTTCCAGGACAGGTAAGGCCCCAGCCCCATCGCAAAGACGAGCGGCAGCATCACGGGAATAAAGGACGCATTGAAGAAGGGCGGCCCCACCGACAGTTTTTCACCGCCCGTCGCGGCTTCGTAGAAGAGCGGGTACAAGGTGCCGAACAGCACAATGCCGGTGGCCGTGGCCAGCAGCAGGTTGTTCACCAATAGCCCCGCTTCCCGGCTGATCGGCTTAAACAGGCCGCCGGGCTCCATTGTCGGCGCGCGCCAGGCAAACAGAGCAAGGGAACCGCCGATCGAAACGGCCAGCAATCCAAGGATATAAAGTCCCCTTTCCGGGTCGACCGCGAATGCATGCACAGAGGTCAGCAGGCCCGATCGGACAATGAACGTGCCCAAGAGCGATAGGGAAAAAGTCAGGATCGCCAGAAGGATTGTCCAGCTTTTGAACGCATCCCGTTTCTCCGTCACGATTGCGGAATGCAGCAGTGCCGTGCCCATCAGCCATGGCATGAAACTGACGTTCTCAACGGGATCCCAGAACCACCAGCCGCCCCAGCCAAGCTCATAATAGGCCCACCAGGATCCCAGCGCGATGCCTGCGGTCAGGCTCATCCAGGCAGCCAGCGTCCACGGACGTACCCACCGTGCCCAGGCCGCGTCCACCCGCCCTTCGATCAGGGCGGCAACCGCGAACGAAAAGACAATCGAGAACCCGACATACCCGAAGTAGAGAAGCGGCGGGTGCATGGCGAGACCGACATCCTGCAATAATGGGTTGAGGTCCTGACCGTCGTCTGCCGGAGGGAAAACGCGGTCGAAGGGATTGGACGTCAGCAGCATGAAAGTCAGGAAACCGACACTGATCCAGGCCTGCACCGACAGCGTTCTTGCCTTCAGCGACAGAGGAATGTTCGATCCGAAGAGGGCGACCGCCGCACCAAACACCGTCAGGATAAGGGTCCACAGCAACAGGGATCCTTCGTGACTGCCCCAGGTGCCTGCCACCTTGAACAGCATCGGTTTGAGTGAATTGGAATTCTCCACCACGTTCTTGACCGTGAAGTCGCTTGTGACGAAGGCTTGCATCAGCGCCAGAAACGCGATGCCGACAAAGAAAACCTGACCGAACGAGGACCATCTGGCAGACTGCATCCACAGGATGTTTCCGCGCCCCGCACCGAGGATGGGCAGCACACTTTGAACAAGCGCCATGGCCAAGGCCAGTGCCAGCGCGAAATGACCGATTTCAGGTGTCAAAGGATCATCAGCCTCTTCAATGAATTCACTGGATCGACGTCTGTCTAGCAAATCGTCCGGCGAACTGTGAGTGGTTGCTTTGTCACCGTTTGTAACAGGATGCTGTGACAAATGATTACAAAACGGCCCGCGCTTGGCCTTTAATCAAAGCGCTATAACGCCAATGTATCTAGGGTAAGTCTGAAAGGAATGAGAAATGAAAAAACAAGAAATTATTGCGCTTGGCGTGGTGATCGCGGTTGGCATGGCGCAAACAGCATTTGCGGAATCCGACGGGGCTGCCGACAGCAAGCCTGACAGCGGGAATATGTCCGGCATGGCGATGGGCGATGGCGACAATCAGATGGGCATGATGGGCGGGGACATGATGCCGATGATGCGAAAAATGATGAAGATGCATGCCGCTATGATGGGTGGCCAGGGCAACATGATGGGAATGATGGATCGGGACATGATGTCGACAATGATGTCCGGTGGACAGCCTCATGAAATGGCCGCGCAGATGTCCGAAAAAATGCGGGAGTTCGATGCGAATTCCGATGGAGCGTTGACACTTGACGAGTTCGAAGCCTTGCATATGGACGCAATGCGCGCGCGCATGGTAGATCGCTTTCAGCATCTCGATGCGGACGGTAACGGCCAGATCTCTCAGGACGAGATGGAAGATGCCGGTACACGGATGAGCAAAATGAACGGTACTTCCACCGGAACGGACATGGAAGGTCATCATGACAGCGAATAAGGGTCAAGCCTGCGGCACTCAGCTTGATGGGGGCAAATTATGGCCTTCTTTCTGACGCGCCGCGGCGCAAGCCTTGCGATGTTGGCCAGTTCCGTTGCACCTTTCTCGGCTGTCGCCCAGACCGCCGAGGTCTGGTCGGCGGACATGGCAGCAGATGCGCTGCAACAGGACCTGATCCGGATGATCGACGTTCGGTCGCGACCGGAATGGACCGACACCGGCGTTGCCGACGGTACCTGGCCCATCAGCCTGCATGAGGACCGTTTCGCCGAGCGGCTTTTTGCCGCCCGGGAACGGGCCGAAGGGCGGCCTGTCGCGCTCATCTGTGCGACAGGCGGGCGGTCTGGCCGCGTCATGCGAAGTCTTCGGCAGGCTGGCTACAGCGGCTTTCTTGACGTATCCGAAGGCATGCTCGGTTCTGCCGCCGGACCGGGCTGGATCGCGGGCGGTTATCCGGTCGTCAGTGTCGATATGGCTCTGGCGGCGCTGCCAGAGGAATTGAGTTGAAGTGAAACTGTTGAACCGTCGAGAACTGTTGGGCCATGCCGCAGGCTTTGGGGCTGCATTTGCCCTGCCATCGGCTGCATTCGCGGCATCGGACAAGAGGCTCGCGTATCCTCCCCTTCTCGATGCGACGACATCCCGGCTTTTTCAGCTGGAAGCCCGCACGGGCGAGACCCGTTTTGACGACGGTGCCGCCAGCGAAACGTTCGGCTACAACCAGGGATACCTTGGCCCGACGATCCGGGTGCAGGCCGGGGTCGAGACACGGGCAGAGGTGCACAACACGCTTGGCGAGCCGATGTCGGCGCATTGGCACGGGTTGGTTGTTGCCGGTGAGTTCGATGGCGGACCACATCAGGCCATCGCACCGGGAGACACCTGGAAGCCGGTGCTGGACCTTGACCAGCCCCCGGCAACGGCCTGGTATCACAGCCACATTCACGGCGCGACGGCACGGCAGGTCATGCTGGGGCTGGCGGGTGTTCTGCAGGTGACGGATGACGCGGATGACGCCCGTGGATTGCCATCCGCCTACGGGGTCGATGATCTGACCCTTGTATTGCAGGACCGTCAGTTCAACTGGCGCGGACGCCTGAAATACGATCCCGGCATGCACCAGTCCATGAACGGGTTTCAGGGCGACACAATGGTTGTGAACGGTCAAATCGGCGCGTCGGCAGCGGTTCCGAAGGGGATCGTGCGGTGCCGTGTCGTCAACGGCTCGAATGCGCGGGTTTACCGCCTGTCCATGTCTGACAGCCGGTCGCTTCATCTCATCGCGACAGATGCCGGATTTCTGGATCGACCGATTGCGCTGAACCGCCTGACCCTTGCACCAGGAGAGCGCGCAGAAGTGCTTGTGGATTTCACAAGCGGGCGGGACAGTGTTTTGAAGTCCGACGATATCATTAATTCGGCCATGGGCGGAATGATGGGCGGCGGCGGTTCCGGCAGTCCATTCACCGTGCTGCCTTTCGCTGTCGACACAACCCTTCCGGTTCGCATCGACGCCCTGCCCGGCTCTCTGGACGGGCAGTTGCCTGATCTTGCGGTCAAGGACGCGCCAGTCCGACGTCTGTCACTGGATATGTCGATGGGCATGGGGATGATGTTCTCGCGGTCCGGTAACCGATTTTCGATCAACGGCGCGTCATACGATTCGGGAACGCTCAATTTTTCCACCAAACTCAACAGCATCGAGCGTTGGATTGTGCGTGGGGCCATGATGATGCACCCGTTCCATGTTCACGGCGTCCGGTTTCAGGTCCTGTCGGAAAACGGTACGGCACCGCGTGCAGAGAACAGGGGTTGGAAGGATACGGTACTGGTGGATGGTGAAGTGGAGCTTGCGATGAAATTCGAAAAACCTGCCTCAGCGGCTGCGCCCTACATGTATCACTGCCACATTCTGGAACACGAAGACGGCGGCATGATGGGGCAATTCAGTGTTGCTTAGCGCAGAAATCCCTTTACCCTCCGCTGACAGGAACCTTTAGGGGAATCCTATTCCTCGATAGAGGTTTGAGATGAAAACCGAATTGCACATCAAGCGGCTGACCCTCGCCGGCGGGCTGTTGATCGTCATCTCTGCGCCTATGCATTTCATCTTGCCCGAGCAAAGGCCAATTGTCTTCGCAGCTCTCTTTCTTTTGGTGCTCCATGCCGCTTAGCAAACCGCGCCTGCATCGGGTTGGGCTATGGTTGGTGGTTGCGCTTGGCGTACTTTTGATAGCCATATGGGCAATGGGATATGGCCCGGCGATAGCCCGCGAGACTATCGAGGTCTGGATAGAGCGGGCCGGCGCTTTGGGACCGTTGCTCATCATCGTGCTCATGATGGTTTCGATCGTGGCAAGCCCCATTCCAAGTGCACCGGTCGCACTGGTGGCAGGCGCGGCGTATGGTCATGTTGCCGGAGCTGTCTATGTCGCCATCGGGTCGGAACTGGGTGCACTCGTGGCATTCATCATCGCCCGCTATATCGGGCGCGACCACGTTGAGCGCTGGCTTGGGGATAAGGCCGGTTTCGGGTTATTGGGCTCTCAAAATCTGTTGATGTTGACGGTGTTCGCGTCTCGCCTCTTGCCCTTCATCTCGTTTGACGCAATGAGCTACGCTGCCGGTCTCAGCCGCCTGCGCCTTTGGCGGTTCCTGATCGCAACTCTGGCAGGCATTCTTCCAGCCAGTTTCCTGCTCGCGCATTTCGGAGCAGAGGCCATGTCGGGAGATTTCGGCACTGCTGAGTGGATCATCATCGGTCTTGGATTGATGACTGCCGCACCGTTGCTGGTCGCAGCGCTCTGGCGAACAAATCGGTCAACCAACGCTTCCTAAGTCTGAGTATGTCAGCAAAAATGAAAACCGTGATTGCCTACTTTACCATTGACCTTCCCCCACAGGAAGCTGCGACCGTGAATCGCTATGGATACACAAACACCACAACTCCGCCGGGATTTCCTGTACTACGCCACCGCCGGAACGGGCGCGGTTGCCGTAGGGGCTGCGGTCTGGCCATTGCTCAATCAGATGAACCCATCCGCCGATGTCCGCGCGCTGTCCCAGATCCGCGTCGATATCTCCGGTGTGGAACCCGGAACGCAATTGACTGTCAGTTTTCTCGGCAAGCCGGTGTTCATCCGGCACAGGACCGACGCGGAAATCGCGCAGGCCCGTTCGGAAGATGTGCTTTCCCTTCCTGATACCGTCGCCAGAAATCCCAACATATCCGGAGATGACCTGGCCACCGATGCAAACAGGGCAGTGGCGGGAAATGAGAATTTCTTGGTCATGATAGGCGTTTGCACGCATCTGGGATGTGTACCACTTGGTGACGGAGCCGGCGATTTTGGTGGTTGGTTCTGTCCCTGTCATGGCTCCCATTATGATACAGCAGGACGCATTCGAAAGGGTCCGGCACCGGAGAACCTGCATATTCCCACGATGTCCGTTTCGGAAGACATGATACTGACCCTGGGCTGACAGGAGCTTCGCGCATCGCGAAGGCCCATAAAATTCATACGCAGCGTTGTCGGAAGAGTCTTGACCCTCCAGTAACTGGAAGGGTTATGTGTTCAATTGTCTTGAAAACGGGAATTAGAAGATGGCCACGGACCAAGAACATCATCACGACATGACGCGCACCTCGACCGCATCAGACCCAGATACAGCGACCGACCCGGTGTGCGGCATGACCGTCGAGATAGACGAAGACACGCGCAGTGCCGAGTATGATGGAGAGGTCTTTCATTTCTGCTCGGAAAACTGCGAAACCAAGTTTGGCAAAGACCCATTTTACTATGCGTCGGGAAACGCCCAAAAGACACCAGCACATGGCGAGGCCGGTACGCAATGGACCTGCCCGATGCATCCGCAAATCCTGAAGGATGAGCCCGGGTCCTGTCCGATCTGCGGCATGGCGCTTGAACCGATGCTTCCATCGGACGAGCCGTCAGAAGAGTTGTCCGATTTCACAACACGCATGTGGATCAGCGCGGCAGCCGCCGTTCCGCTGGTTATCCTGACGATGGGTGAACTGGTCGGCCTACCTGTGCGGGAATGGATCGGACATCAGACGGCTGTCTACATCGAATTCGTCCTCGCAACCCCGATCATTCTCTGGGCGGCTCTTCCCTTCTTCAAAAGGGGGTGGGAATCGATCAGGAATATATCGCCGAACATGTGGACCCTGATCGCGCTTGGCGTCGGGGCTGCCTATATCTATTCGCTTGCCGCAACATTCCTGCCCGGCATTTTCCCCGAAGCGTATCGAAACGGCCAAAGCGTCGGGACATATTACGAAGCTGCGGTTGTGATCGTTGCGCTGATCTTTGTCGGTCAGGTGCTCGAGTTGCGCGCCCGCGAACGGACGGGTGATGCCATCCGTGCATTGCTCGATCTCGCACCAAAAACGGCGCGGCGGATCCTGCCGGACGGGACGGAATATGACGCACCTCTCGAACACATTGTTGAGGGTGACAGGTTGCGGGTACGCCCCGGCGACAGCATACCCGTCGATGCCGAGGTCCTCGAAGGGCATTCATCTATCGACGAAAGTATGATCACCGGAGAGCCGTTGCCGGTCGAGAAAACACAAGGCGACCGGGTCACAGGCGGCACGATCAACAAGAACGGCACATTGGCGATCCGGGCCACACAGGTCGGTGCGGACACGGTCCTGTCCCAGATCGTGGACATGGTGGCAGGTGCAAAGCGGTCGCGCGCGCCGATTCAGGGTCTGGCGGACCGGGTATCGTCCGTCTTTGTTCCGACGGTTGTCGTCATTGCGATCATATCCTTCGTTGTCTGGCTGTTCTTAGGGCCCGATCCCGCGCTCGCCTTCGCTGTTACTGCAGCCGTATCCGTTCTTATCATTGCTTGCCCCTGTGCCTTGGGCCTTGCGACGCCCATTTCGATCACAACGGCGGCGGGCCGCGGGGCACAGGCTGGCGTTCTGATCAAAGACGCCGAAGCACTGGAACGCATGGCGCGTGTCGATACCGTCATCGTTGACAAGACCGGAACACTCACCGAAGGGCGCCCCAAGCTGACAGACGTGGTGCCCACGGGGGACAAGGCTGAAAATGACCTGCTGACAATGGCTGCGGCCCTCGAACGGGGCTCCGAACATCCGCTGGCCGAAGCAATAGTCGAGGGTGCGCTGGCACGGGGGCTGACGCTTCCGAACGCAACGGAATTCGAAGCCGTGACTGGCAAGGGCGTGAAAGGCATGGTCGATGGCCAGGTCGTGGCACTTGGGAATCCCGCCATGATGGCAGAGATCAACGTTGACGCTTCGATTGCGGAATTTGCTGCGGACGACCTTCGTGAATCTGGAAAGACAGCAATGCTTGTGGCGATAGATGGCACTTTTGCCGGCATTGTCGCTGTTGCCGATCCCATCAAGGAGTCCACGGCAGACGCCATCGATGACCTTCATCGCCTCGGTCTCAGGGTCATAATGGCAACCGGTGACAATCAGAAAACCGCCGAAGCCGTCGCCGCAAAGCTGGGTATTGATGAAGTCCACGCAGGCGTCTTGCCCGAAGACAAGAAGGCATTGGTGGACTCCCTCAGACAAGAAGGGGCCCGGATCGCCATGGCAGGAGACGGCGTGAACGATGCCCCTGCCCTGGCGGCGGCTGATGTGGGCATTGCGATGGGCACCGGTGCCGACGTTGCCGTGGAAAGCGCAGGCATCACCCTTCTGGGTGGTGATCTTGTCGGCATCGTGCGTGCGCGCCGATTGGCAAAGGCAACGGTGCGAAACATCAAGCAGAACCTGTTTTTTGCCTTCGCCTACAATACCGCAGGTGTGCCCATCGCGGCTGGTATTCTCTACCCGTTTTTCGGCCTTCTTCTGTCGCCGATGATCGCCGCCGCCGCGATGAGCCTGTCTTCGGTCTCCGTCATTAGCAATGCACTGCGGCTGCGACGGGTACGGCTTTAGTCGCAAACTAAGGAGATAGATGATGGCAGGCGGACATCAGGGGCATATGCCGTCCGGCGGCAAGGGGCTGGCGATATCAGCCTAGTTGACCGGCATCTATTTTGTGATTGAACTGGCGATTGGCCTATGGACAGGGTCAATCGCGGTCATCTCCGACGCGTTCCATACCTTTTCGGCCGTGGGCGGTGTGCTGGTCGCCATTGTCGCGGCGCGTATGGCGTTGCGTCCGGCGGATGAAGAGCGGAGCTTTGGCTGGGCGCGCGCCGAAATCATCGGCGCCCTTGTGAATGGCGGCTTCTTGCTGGCCATGGCGGTTGTTGTCATCGCGATGGCTGCCATGCGCATGTCTGCGCCAATTGATCTTCCAACGGGTCCGATGCTGATTGCGGCTGCCGGGGGGCTCTTTACGGAGTTCATTTCGCTTGCGCTGATCTGGAAGCAAAGCAAGGAAGATCTGAACACGAAGGGAGCGTTCTGGCATATCATCCAGACCTTTGTTGGCAGTCTGTTGATCATCGTGACCGCCCTCGCAATCGAATTCACCGGGTTTCTGCTGATCGACCCGCTGCTTGGCATGGCGTTCGGGTTTGTCCTGCTATGGGCGAGCTGGGGATTGCTGAAAGAAGCGGCGCATCTTTTGATGGAAGGCACGCCCCCCGAAGTGAGTCTGCCTGAAATCAAACGTACCCTTGAAGAACTGCACGAGGTTTCCGATGTTCACCATATTCATGCCTGGGCGCTGACAAGTGGCAAGCATGTCTTCTCCGCGCATCTGCGTGTCACAGATCAAGAAGAGGTCCTGCAAACCGCCTACGACATGCTGCGTAAGGACTTCGGGTTCTTTTTCGCAACCCTGCAGATCGAAACACGGTGCTTCGACGAAAGCGGCGCTGAGGCAATCGACCTTTCAGCGGCGAGCAGTAAGACAGGGCATAACGGCGATCTTTGAAAACAGGTCATCGTCGCGGGCAGCAATTCTCATTGTTATCGGGCAAGCGAAATACCCGCCAAGCTTTGCTACCGCACCTTTTGTTATCTCGAACCGGGCATGGTCCGGCTGATCCATTCAGGGGCGCAAATGATACGTTCCCCGGGTCGGATTTGCGATCCGGCCATCATTCACAAGCTTTCGCAAGGCCCGATAGGTGGCCTCGTGCGAAAGGTGCAGCGCGCTGGCAAAATCGACAACGGAGCTTTCAAGCAGGCCCGCCACCATACCGGCATAGACCCGTTCTTCTGCGCGGCGGATGCCTACGATCTCAAGCGCCTGACGTTGCGCTTGTATCTGCTGTGCCGCTTGCCGCGCATAGGCGCGTGCAAAATCCGGATCTGCAAAGGCAGACAAGACCGCCGCTTTGTCGATCTGTACAAACGCCCCAGCCTCCGCCACGACCGCATCGCAGTGGT
Source organism: Sulfitobacter sp. 1A13679 (assembly GCF_043557115.1). Taxonomy (NCBI): domain Bacteria; kingdom Pseudomonadati; phylum Pseudomonadota; class Alphaproteobacteria; order Rhodobacterales; family Roseobacteraceae; genus Sulfitobacter; species Sulfitobacter sp. 1A13679. The sequence goes on along the minus strand of NZ_JBIFFO010000023.1, from coordinate 31,930 downwards.
ATCTATCCGAAAACACCGATGCTTCGGCAAGGCTCATCCCGGGCTCGGCACGGTAGATGATAAATCGTTCGCCATCCGGGCCGACACGCTCAAGATGAACGCGCCCGCACTTAACAACATAAAGGCCGCAGGTCCGCGCGCCCTGACGAAAGACCGTATCCCCTGCGGCCCTCGTCAGCGGACGCAAGGCGGAGGGCGGTATGAGATTATAGGGTTCAGGCATCATATGATCCAAATCATATTTCAGGGTCCGATCAGGTACTAGGCTGAATCCGAATACACTCAGGAAAGGCTGGTCCATGCGACTGATACCCGTTCTCTTCGCTGTCTTGCTTGCGACACCCGTTACGCCGCAACAAATGCATTCATCCATGGGTCACGCGTCCGACGCCCCAGGAAACCGGCCAGTCCGCCTTCGCCGCATTGGCCGAAATAGTTGTGCTGCTCCAGGCCGATCCCGAAACCGATTGGGGCGCCGTCAATATCGACAAACTGAGGGACCATCTGGTCGATATGGACCTTTTGACACGAAAGGCAGAGGTCACCCGCATTCTGCGGCCCGACGGGGCACGGTTCGAAGTGCGTGGCAGCCCGCGTGTCCTGTCGGCCATCAACACAATGGTTCCCGCCCATGCACCGTTCCTTGCCGGTGAAACAGGCTGGAGTGTTGCGTCAGAAGAAATGGAGGATGGTGTCGCACTGATCGTGGGTGGCGATGGTGAACAAATACAGGGCCTTGGTTTCTTTGGTCTGATGACAATCGGTGTACATCATCAAGAGCACCATCTGATGATTGCGAAAGGACGCAAGCCGCATCATTGAGCACGCGCCCAAGGCTCATATGCGGACCCAGGCCGCAATGGTCACTTCGCCAACACTACGCTCGGATATTCACAAAGAATCTGATGTCGACACCAGATCCGCAGAATTAACCGTCACACGCCTGCGGGACCATACGATCAGGGCCGCGCCAAGGATAATCATCGGCAACGACAGCAGTTGGCCCATTGTCAGCCCATAGCCCGCCCAATGAACCGCATGTCCAATCGGGTTGTCCTGCGTGACGAACTGCATATCAGGCTGCCGGAAGAACTCGACAAGGAACCTTGCGCTTCCGTATCCCGCCAGGAACAGGCCAGTAAGGCTTCCGGGAAAGCGCAGCCAACCGCGTTTCCAGGCCAGAAAGATCAGGACCGAGCCAAGCAGGATACCCTCCAGAAGAGCCTCATAAAGCTGGGACGGATGGCGGCCACACAGGCCCACGACGCCCGCACAGGACTGGGCCGCCTCGCCGGGGAATGCCACCGCCCAGGGCACATCGGTCGGACGGCCCCAAAGCTCGTTATTGGTGAAGTTGGCCAGCCGACCGAGGAAAAGACCCGGTGGTGTTGCAACAGCGAGCAGATCCGCCGTTGATAGAACGGGTGCGCCGTTGCGATAGCAAAAAAGCAAGGTGGCCACGACCACGCCGAAAAAGCCGCCATGAAATGACATACCACCCTGCCAGACCATGAAGATTTCGACGGGGTTCTGAAAATAGTACTGAGGTTGATAGAAAAGCACGAACCCCAGCCTGCCCCCCACGATCACGCCCAGAATGATCCATGTCAGCAGGTCTTCCAGTTGCTTGGGTTGCAGCGGCGGCGCCCCGGCCCCCCAGACTGACGAAGAGCGGACCAATGCGACACAGATGCGCCAGCCGATAAGGAGGCCAACAATATAGGCCAGCGCATACCAACGCAGGGCAAAGCGGAACGATCCGATATCAACGGCAAAAATCTCTGTTCCGATGTCAGGAAATTGGATAATCGAAGTCAGCATTCTTTGTTACCTTTGCCTGTTTCACACAAGGCCACATTTTGTTTCCCGCAACGGACGTTGGCGCGTTCAACCCTGTTGTCCCCAGCCCAAAGCGCTGTGGTGAATGTGCCATCCTTGCGTGCGGGAGTCGGTTCCGTTGAACCAGAGATGACGCACATCGGCACCCGCGTCCATGTGTTCAGGCGCTTGTATCCCATGAGTTTTGTACTTGTTTGTAACGGTTGGAAGCTCCGCCGCCTACTGGATCCGTCCGTCGCGGGAAATCAGCCGATCAAGGTCGCGCTCCATGATCTGAATTCGCTCCCGCGTCCTGCAACGACCATTGCGCAACCACATCTATGATCACGGATATGTTCATTGAAGTTGCGCGCGCCCGGCACAATTCAACGGATCATGACGGCACATAATGGTGATAACCGGGATCAAAGCAGGACCAGCGGCATCGCAAAAGGAGTTCAGATGTTTATACGGTCCCTCGCAGCGACACTTTTCATCGCTTTTGTTGCATTAGCTGCAAACGCCCCGCCCCTCTATGCGCAAGGAAAGACAATTCCATTCGATGGAAGCTGGAAAGAACAGGGCCTCTTGCGGCTCTTTTCGAACGAGTACGGCCTGCAAGGTCGGCGGCTGGACGTGATTTCCGATGGCACGGTTTCGGTTCTCTGGCGTCCGGTCAGCGCAGCCCTTGGCACCGCAAAGGCAGCAATGTGGGAATGGTCCGTCACGCAGGGTGTTAAGGGAACCGACCTCACACGGCGCGGCGGCGATGATCGCAATCTTGCTTTGTACTTCATATTCGTCGATCCGCAGACCGCAAGCACGCTTGGCCGAACAACGGCGCGCAAATTGCTGCGTGATCCCAATACGCGGGCGCTGGTTTATGTCTGGGGTGGCAATCATGCGAAAGGCGCATTGCTGAACAGCCCCTACTCGACGGGTCTCAAATCGAAAATTCTGCAAACGGCACAAACCGGCAACTTCACCGAGAATGTGAACCTGGATCGCGATTTCGTGCGTGCGTTCGGGGACATGCCAAAGGTTCTGGTCGGTCTTGCGGTGACAGCCGACAGCGATGATACCGACGGAAAGATCCTTGCGGCCATTCAGGACCTGCAGATACGTTAGGTGCTCTCCGGTATTCCGCCAAACCTGGGCGCCGATCTGCAATGTATCAATATATCTCGCCGGGACGCCCTTCCGCAACGGTGGGGGATGTGGGTTGCAGGCCCCAGAAACGGAATACACGGAAACCCATGCTTAAGCGTCTTCAGATGATGGTTGCGCTTGGCGCAGCCACGCTCCCCCTGCCCCTGAGTGCGGCTTCGGTGCCTGTCACCCTGACGCCCGGCCTTCACCCGGATCGGGTCGCGGGACATTGCAATGCTTGGATTCAATGGCACCTGTCCCGGCCCCGAAATCAGACAGCGCCAGAACGATATTCTGCGGGCGCGGGTGGAAAACGGGCTGGAGGACGGGACCCTCGTACACTGGCATGGCATTCGGTTGCCCAACGCGATGGACGGCGTAAACGTGCTGACACAGGATGTCATCATCCCGAATGAGGGTTACGAGTACCGGTTTCCGGTTTCCGGTTCCCGATGCCGGAACCTACTGGTATCACTCCCACTACCTTTCCTACGAACAGGTCGCCCGCGGACTGTTCGGCCCCTGATCGTCGAAGAACCTGCCCCGCCAGACGTGGATCAGGACATCACGGCCATCCTCTTCGACATTCGGCTTGATGACACCGGCCAGTTCGACATGGAATTCGACCGCGCTGATTTCATAACAGCAGGTAGGCTGGGGAACTTGATGACCACCTTCCTGTCGTCTGAGCAGGCGCGGCTGGGGGATCACATCCGGTTGCGTCTGATCAATCCGACACCGGATCGCATTTTCGAGATACGTATCGACGGGCTGACGGGCTTTTGTGTGGCCTATGACGGGATGCCGCTGCCCGAGCTGGTTTCGCTGGGCAATCTAAAACTCGCACCGGCGCAGCGCATCGACATCATCGCAGATGTGACGGGTGATGTGATCCTAAGAGAAACCGTGCCTTCGGGTGGCGAGGAACTGGGGGGCATTATGTTGAACGGTCAGCGACAAATCCGGTCTGCGCCGATAGCTCCCCTCCCCGCGAACCTCGTGCCCGCGCCCGGAGAGATCACGCAAACGGCAGATCTCTTCATGCAAGGCGGTGCCGGGGACGGCGCGCACGGCGGGTTCGGGGGCTGGGCCTTCAACGACGTGAGCGGTCTGCCGAACAAACCGCTGATTTCGGCAAGACGTGATGAAGCAGTGCAGGTGCGGATGGTGAACGACACTGCTTTTCCGCACGGTATCCACCTGCATGGCCACCATTTCTGGGAAACCGATCAGAATGGTGCGCGAACCCACCTTCGCGACACGACCCTCGTAGCGCCGGGCGAGACGATGACGATTCAGACAGGCAGTTTGGGAGGGAATGGATCAAGCGACGGATTCGTGCCGAGTGAGATCAGAGGTTCGGCACCCCGGACGGCAGTACCAAAAGGCCTCGTGAGCCGCGCTGACGGCATCTTGGCAAGGAGGCCAGAAGTACCGCTGGAGGCGCAAGGAACAGGACACCCACCTTCACAGGCAGTGCCCTCAGCAAATCCGGTGGGATCGCACCCGCCGCAACGGCCATCCGCGCTTTCGGTGGGTTCCATCTGCGCCATAGCCGTGATTGACATACTGGCCGACGACATATCCGGCGCAGTCACTGCACCGAAGGTCAGCATGAGAATCAAAACAAGGCGAAAAACGCAGGTCATACAGTTACTGCTACAACCTTCCAGCAAGGGGAGGTCAAGTGACATTCTGTAACTTGGACGTGATACCCCTGTAGTGTATCCGCCTCAGACCTTCCCTACTGCCCTTCGCAGCCAGTTGCTCATGCAAAGGTTCATCAGTCCACTTGACGTTGGTCGACGTCAACTTGCCGTCGCAAATGAGGAAATGATATCCTCATGCTCGGTCAGCTTTTTTCGTGAGTATGAGTTTCCTCCCCATCTCTCGAATTACCGTGACCATAGAGATCGGCGTTCTGATGAGCGCGATCCTCGTGCTCGAATTCGAGGCTGGAATGGCTGATGCCGAATTCTCCCTTCAGCCGCTTCTTGATCGCGCTCTTGATCTCTTCAATCTTCGACCACCCCTCGGCTGCCACGACGACATGGCAGTCGAGCGCAGCCTCGTGCTCTTGCATTTGCCAGAGATGGACGTGGTGGACGTCGGCGACGCCTTCGACTTTCCGCATCGCTTCGACGACGGCCTCGTTGTCGATGTCCGGCGGGCTCCCGAGCATCAGGGTTCGGATTGGGCCGCCTATTTCAGTGAAAGACAGATACAGGATGTAGATGGCGATGCCGATGGTGATGGCAGGATCGACCCAACGCATGTCGTAAAGGATGATCAGCGACCCAGCGACGATAACCGCGACCGAAGCAAGCGCGTCCGACAGGTTATGCAGGAAAAGCGCGCGGATGTTCACGCTGCCCTTCTGCATCGAATAGGTCAGCATTGCGGTCAGCGTGTCGACCACAAGCGCAATTCCACCGAGAATGACGACGGTCCAACCCATGACTTCGGGTGGATCAATCATGCGCATGCCACCTTCGTAGATCAGTTAGAAGCCGATCAAAATCAGGGTGGTGTAGTTAACCAGGGCTGCGACGATTTCGACCCGACCATAGCCGAAGGTCATGCGCTCATCGGCTGGGCGGCGCGCGATCTTGCGTGCGGCGAAGGCAATGACAAGCGAAGCCATATCGGAAAAGTTGTGCAGCGCATCGGCGATCAGTGCCAGGCTGCCCGACAATATGCCCCCGACGATTTGCGCAACGGTAAGAAGCCCGTTCGCCCAGATCGCGATGGCAACCCGCCGATCGCCAGAATCCGGATCGATATGCGCGTGCCCGTGGTCATGTAGCATTGGCAGGCTCCTCATGCGCGTGTGTCGCGCGTCGGTCAGTCTTGAGGCGGTCGCTGCGGAAACCACGAACGCGCGCATTCATCCAGTGGCGTATGATATGACGGTAAAGGGCACCACGCAGCCATCCAAAGGATTGCTCATGGGAAAAATAGAAGGCGTCCGGCGTATCAAACACGCCGAAATCCTGCACGATGCCGGTTTTCTGAATGTAGGTATCTTCTCCGTTCCAGGCGACGGGAGGCGCGCCAAGGCAATCCGTGCCCGCGCCATAACCGCAGAGACTGTCCGTGTCCGAGAAAGACGTTTGCAGGACTTTGAGGAAAGCGTCATCCAGGATGAAGCCTTCAAGGTTGATCCAGGCACCTTGAAATTCGATCTCGACCCATGAGTGGAGAATTTCCTGCGGAGCAAGCGGATACACCAGCTCAGGTACAACACCGCGCTGCAAGCCTTTATGGATCGTAAACCCATGCAACCGGCAACGAATGCCGACACCACGCAGCAGCGCCATCAAGAGCGTGCCTTTGGTATTGCACTGCCCGTAGCCGTCGGAAAGCACTTCCGATGCGGGGATGTCGTCAGCTCGATTGTATCCGAACGCGATTTCATTCCGAACGAAATCATAGGCAGCTCCGATCCGATCGTATTCGGATAAGCCGCGCCAGCTGCGGTTCTCAATTAGATGCGCAAGAGGCGCGGCATCAAAATCCAGTAGTTTGGTGGGTACAAGTAGGGGGTCGGTCATATGCAACGGGTCGCTCCTCGAATGTAAGCGCTGTCTGCGCCCCACGCGGGATCAGCTTGACGTGGTGAAGTTCCAGGGCATCAGCTCGTCGATCCTGCTGGCGGGGTGACCGGCGGTGATCGCTTCGAGGGTCGCCTCGAGGTAGGCGAAGGGCTCCACGCCGTTGATCTTCGCGGTGGCGATCAGGGAGGCGATGCGGGCCCAGGTGCGGCCGCCCTCGTCGTGGCCGGCGAAGAGTGCGTTCTTTCTTGTCAGGGCGATCGGGCGGATCAGGTTTTCGACGGCGTTGGAGTCCATCTCGACGCGGCCGTCGTGGAGGAAGGTCTGCAGGCCGCCCCACTGGCGGTGGATGTAGGTCAGTTTCTCGCCGAGGCGCGACTTAACCGAGATACGCAGACGCTGTGCCTGCAGCCAATCACCGAACTCGGCCACGAGGGGCGCGCTGCGGGCCTGACGGGCCGACAGACGTTGGCCCGGGCCCATGCCCCGGATCTCGAGCTCGATGCGGTAGAGCTCAGCGATCCGGCGCAGGCCCTCGGCGGCGATTTCCGAGCCGTCGCGGTCGAAGACCTCCTTCAGCTTGCGCCGCGCATGCGCCCAGCAGTGGGCCACCGTGATCGGCGCGCCGCCCTTGCGGGAGGGGCGCGTCAGTCGATCGTAACCGGTATAGCCATCCAGTTGCAGGATGCCGTCGAAGCCCTGCAGGATCTGCTCGGCATGGGCGCCAGCACGGCTTGGACGATAGGTGAAGACCACGCCGGGCGGGTCATCGCCGCCCCATCCACGATCATCCCGGGCAAGCGCCCAGAGGTAGCCGGTCTTGGTTCGGCCACGGCCCGGATCCAACACCGGGGCGGTCGTCTCGTCCATGAACAACTTGCCGGAGGACTTGAGATGCTCGGTTAGCCTGTCGACCACGGGGCCGAGGTGGAAGGCCGCTGTGCCAGCCCAGTCCGCCAAGGTGCTGCGATCGATCTGGATGCCGGAGCGGGCAAGGATCTGGCTCTGTCTGTAAAACGGCAGGTGGTCCGCGAACTTGGACACCAGGACATGTGCGATGGACCCTTCGGTCGGCAGCCCGCCTTCAATCAGCCGGGGTGCGGCGACAGCCTGAATGACCCCATCCGAGCAGATGCCGCAGGCATACTTCGGCCGGATGTCGACCAGCACCCGAAGCTGCGCGGGCACGATGTCCAGCCGCTCGGTCCGATCCTCGCCGATCCGGTGCATGCGGCCGCACCCACACGGGCACTCAAGGCTCGCCGGTTCGATGACACGTTCGATGCGCGGCAGATCAGCGGGCAGATGGCCGAGATTGCGCTGCCGTCTCCGGCGCGGCGTCGTGGTGGATGGCGCGGCCTGCTCCTTGCGGGCCTCGACCTCCGTGACGGCGGTTTCCAGGTCTTCGAAGGCCAGCTGCCGGTCGTCTTCGCTCAGCTTCTCGGACCGTTTGCCATGCACGACATGGTTCAACTCGGCGACGAGATGCTCGAGGCGCCGGTTTGCGTCCTTCAGCGCACCATTCTCCTGCAGCAGCGCCAGAACGGCGGCGCGCTGGCTCTCGGGGATCGCGGACAGGTCGATGGGCGGGGCGTTGGACATGCGCAGATTATACCGCGCCAAATGCGTCGATGCCCTATCATTCCCTGGGGCGAGTCACTCTGCCACAGCTGGTCTGCGCACCTCCAGCGATCGCACACGGCGCCAGTCCAGGCCGGCAAACAGGGCCTCGAACTGTGCCCGGTTCAGCGTCATGGCCCCATCCCTGATCGCAGGCCAGGTGAAAGTGCTTTCTTCCAGCCGCTTGTAGGCCATCACGAGCCCGCTGCCGTCCCAGAATAGGATCTTCATTCGGTCGGCGCGCTTCGAGCGGAAGACGAAGACCGTTCCGGTAAACGGATCTTCCGCCAGAGTAGACTGGACCAGGGCCGCGAGGCCGTCATGGCTTTTGCGGAAGTCGACCGGCTTCGTCGCCACCAGAATCCGCACACCCTGCGAGGGCATCAGCATGGATGCGCCTCGAGCGCGTGGACGATCTCAGCGACCCGGGCGACGGGCATGTCATGCGCCAGTTCGATCACAACAGCCCCCGAATGATCCTGATCGGGGCCGCCTGCGATGTTACCTCCGGACGCGCTTCCTCCTCGGCGACCTCGCAGACGACGAGCGGCGCAAAGACAGGTTCCTCGACTTCGGCTGCAGGCAGCACCAGCTTGCCCTGTTTGGCCTCTCGTCGCCACGCCGAAAGTTGATTGGGCAGAATGCCAAACCGCTCCGCTACGGCATTTACAGTCGCTCCAGCTTCCAGGGTCATCGAGACGGCCAAGGCCTTTGCTTCATCCGGCCACCGACGATGACCCGACGCGTAGATCTCGACGCCCAGCGATTTGAGAAACGAATTTGTAGCGCACATTGCGAAACGCACTCCCCATCATGAGATGGAGATCACTTCGCAGCCGAAGCCATCAGCAGCAACGTGGGGTCGAGACGACGCTTACCCTCGAATCGTCTTGGAACAAAACTAATTTCTATAGTCACTGTAGCTTCAATCCTTTCTTTCAGAAAGAATCTCCCGCAACTATTTGTCCGTGTGAACCGCTTTGTGGTGTTCGCCGTGTGCGTCGCGCAGAATGTCGATACCTCCCCAGGCCGCGATCTCGGCGACAATCACGCCGACGACGAGGTCCGGCCAGTTGGTTCCTAGCCAGGCGACGAGGCCACCGGCCACGACGATCCCAAGGTTCGCGGCGAAATCGTTGTAACTGAAGGTGTTGGCCGCGCGGATGTTGACGTCCGGATTTTTGAGCTTAGCGAGCAGCCAGACGCAGACCGCGTTGATGGCTGCTGCGATCAGGGCCATGGCGATCATGATCGTCCCGAGCGGATCTGACCCACCGATGTAGCGGCGCCACGCATCGTAGAGGATGCCTGCAGCGAACAGGATCAGCAGCCCGCCGGAAACGTTCGCCGCCCCGCGTTTCCATTTGGCGGATCGGGACAAAGCGAAAAGGCTGATCGCGTAGACGAAGCTGTCGGAGAGGTTATCGAGCCCGTTGGCGATCAGGGCACTTGAGTCGCCGAAGGCGCCTGTTGCGAAAAAGGCCACGGCCAAACCAATATTGAGCGCCAGAACGATCCAAAGCGTCCGTCTCTCCATTGAATCTTGTCTAGCGGCCATTTTGTGGTTCCAGCTTGTGTTGTACGACACATTAACTTCTGCGGCTGATCTGCGTTCCAGCCGGATTGTTGGCTGAATTCCTTCAGGCCCCGATTTCCTCGTGTTCGGTCAAGCATTCCGAATGGTCCCGCAACACCTCAAGCACCTTGCAATCTCCCGTCCGCCCGCCGCTGCATTCGTGAACCATGCGTTTCAGTTCCGTGCGGAGCGCCTTCAGGCGGGCCATGCGCTGCTCCACCTGTTTGAGCTGGCGACGCGCGATGGCATCAGCCTCATCACAGGGCCGGTTGGGATGGTCGCTGAGGTCGAGCAGCTCGCGGATCGCATCGAGCGAGAAACCGAGTTGTCGCGAGTGGCGGATGAAGGACAGTCGATCAAGCTGTGCATTGTCGTAGCGCCTTTGTCCGCCTTCGGTCCTGCCAGGTTCGGGCATGAGTCCGATCTGTTCGTAGTACCGGATGGTCTGCACTTTTGTGCCAGTCTTCTTTGACAGAGTACCGATCGTGAGCATTTTCGCCTCCATGAAAAAGATACAGTTTGTGTAGGTTTTGCCGTCGGAATAAACAAGTGTCGGATTCACAGACGCGTGAGTTCAAGCTATACCATGATTTCGTGCTTGAACCTCTAGCGGCTAGAGGATGTATCCGCACAGGCAATAAGAATCAAAATCAGGCGAACAGGATTGTCCCTTACATCGGCACAGAAGTTTCTTTGGGTTTTGGCAGGCGTGGCAGCGCTTGCCTTCGTGTGGCTTCTGCTCTGGTCCGACTATCGTTCCGATAGCGCCCGAACCGACGCCGAACCGCCTTTTTTCGCTGAGTTCGAACTGACGGACCACCAGGGTATGGTTCGAACCGAGGAGGACTTTGCGGGGCGCTGGATGCTGGTTTTTTTCGGCTTTACCAACTGCCCCGACGTCTGCCCGACGACCCTATCCGAGGTCGCGGCGGTGATGGACGGTCTGGGCGACGATGCCGCCAAGGTCCAGCCGATTTTCATAACAATCGACCCTGAACGAGACACGCCCGCAGCACTCGCCGAATACGTCCCGCTGTTCGATGCGGGCATCATCGGGCTGACCGGCATGCCGGAACAGATCGCCGCCACATCCGAGACCTTTCCGATCTTCTTCGAACGCGTCGAAGAGGCTGCGGCGCCGGATGGTTACACGATGGGCCACACGTCGCATCTGTTCCTCTTCGATCCCGACGCGGGCTTCGCCGACTCGTGGCCCTACGGCACCTCCGCCGAAGAGATCCTCGCCGACCTGGAAGAGAGGATCTGACCGACATGAACCGTATGTCCGGAGAAACAGCCCTCGGGCTGGCGTGGATCATCGCGCTCGTCGCCTCGCTTGCCGTGCTTTTCATCGGCGAGGTGCTGGGGCAGACGCCCTGTGTGCTGTGCTGGTTCCAGCGCGCCTTCATGTTCCCCTTGGCCATTATCCTCGGGCTGGGCCTTTGGTGGCGGGACGGCCGCGTGGGGCGCTATGGCATCGCATTGGCGCTTGGCGGCGGCGCAGTCGCCCTGTGGCACATGGGACTGTACGTCGGTCTTGTTCCCGAACGCATCCAGCCCTGCACGGCGACCGGCCCCTCTTGCACCGATGACAACCAACTGGTCTTAGGCATCCCTATCCCGCTGATGGCGCTCGCCGCCTTCGCGCTGATCGGGGCGCTTTCGGCCCTTTCATTGAAGGACACACGAACATGAACCGACGCGGCCTGATCCTGTCCGTTCTCGCCCTCGGCGTCGCCGGTTTCGGCGGAGCCACCTGGTTTGCAACCCGCCCCGGCCCGGTGGCCGAAGCGGAGCCTGTTGCGCCGGAACTCGCGGACGCGATGATCCGCCCCTACTCGCCCATCCTCGGGCCTGCGGAAGCGCCCGTCACGATCGTCGAATTCTTCGATCCGGCCTGCGAGGCCTGTCGCGCCTTTCATCCCATCGTGAAGGACATCATGGCCGAGCATGGGGATGCTGTCCGCGTCGTGATCCGCTACACGCCCTTCCACGGCGCGGCATCCGAGGAAGCGATCCGCGTGCTCGAGGCGGCGCGCATGCAGGACATTTACGTGCCGGTGCTCGAGGCCGTTTTGCGGGAACAGCCGAGATGGGCGTCGCACGGTGCCCCGGAGCCTGGTCTGATCCTTCAAATCGCCGCCACGGCCGGACTCGATGCCGAGGCCGCGCGCACGCAAATGCTGGCACCCGATGTCGTGGCGATCCTGAACCAGGATCGTGCTGACGTCGAGACCGTGGGAATTCGCCAGACGCCCACATTCTTCGTGAACGGCAAGCCGCTCGATCCGTTCGGGGAGGCAGAACTGCGGCGATTGGTGGCTGCCGAAGTCGCTGCCGCGTAAAGCTGAATGGAAAGGGCAGGATCAGAACGATGAAAAAGTATATTTTGACCGGCACACTGGCCGTGCTTTTGACCTTTGGAGGGCTCTCAGTGCCCGCGCTGGCCGGACCAGAGGATGTTGTCGTCGAGAACGCGTGGTCCCGCGCCTCCATCGGGATGAACCGCCCCGGGGCCGCCTACATGGCGATCCGCAACACTGGCGACGAACCGGTGACGCTGATCGGCCTTACAACACCGCTCGCGATGATGCCCGAAATTCACGAGACGAAGACCAATGCCGAAGGTGTGAGTTCCATGAGCCCGGCGGGGGAGATCGCGATCGCCCCTGGCGAAAGCGTCGCGCTCGAGCCGGGCGGCCTGCACGCGATGCTGATGCGGCTGAAAGAACCGATGACGGAAGGGGACACCTTTCCGCTGACCCTGCTTTTCGACGACGGAGGCGAAGTGACGGTCCATGTGCCGATCCTCGGCATCGCCGCGCGAGGGCCGGAGGACTGATGCGGCGACGGGCGATCCTGGGGTACGGCGCGGCTGGTGTCGGGGCGGTCGCCCTGATGCTCTTCGTCGGTTGGTGGCAGGTCGATGGACCCGGTGGACCCGAACCTGTCGGGCAGCGGCCTATGGCCCTGACCGAGATGGATTTCCGTCTGACGGATCATGAGGGCAACGCGGTCGGGCCGGAAACCCTGATCGGTCGCCCGACGATGGTGTTCTTCGGCTTCACCTACTGTCCCGATGTCTGCCCGACCACGCTCTCGGACATTTCGGGATGGCTCGACGATCTGGGAGACGAGGCCGACGAGATGAACGTGGTCTTCATTACGGTCGACCCCGAGCGCGATACCGTCGAGGCGATGGCGGAATATGTCGGCTACTTCCATCCTGGGATACGTGGCTGGACGGGACCGGAAGAGCAGATAGCGCGCGTCGCGGACGGCTTCCGCGCCACCTACGAGCGAGTACCGGCGGAGAGCGGCGATTACACGATGAACCACACCGCGAGCGTCTTCCTGTTCGCAGCCTCTGGGCGATTCGTCACCATGATCGACTATCACGAGCCCAAAGAATTCGCGGTGCCGAAGATCCGCCGCGCGCTGGAAGAAGAAATGGAGGGGGCGACATGAGGCTCAGATCTTTGGCGGCTTGTGTCGCAATTGCGGGGACGGTTTCGGGAGCGGCTATCGCCATCTCTGATTCCATGTCGAAAGAACCCGTGCCGCCGGAACTTGCCCAGGCAGGTAGCTGGATGCCCCAAGGTCCTGAAGCCCCCCAGAACGTTGACATCCCCGTGACGTTGCCCGCGGCGGCATGGGCAGACGATGCACCCGACCTCAGCCCGCTGCCCCTTCTGCAGGCCGCGTTTGCCGACAGGCCGGTGCAAGCGATCGAGCCACCCCTGTCGACGTGGTCGCGCGACATTGCTCCGGGCGAAACGCTCGATTTCTTGCTGTCAGAGGCCGGTCTTGCGGCACCTGACAGAGCCGAAGTTGCCCTCGCGCTTGGTGCGGAATACGATCTGCGACGGCTGCGGCCGGGGCACTCGGTCACTGTCGCTTCGACCGTGGACGGCAGCCCCCGCACCGTCTCACTCGCCGTCGAGGACGGGGTTCGGATCGAGGTGGTTTTCGGCGAGCAGTTGTCCACACAGGTCGTGGCTCCGGATCCGGAGATCGTAACCCTTGCCGGCGAAGCCGTGATCGACAGCTCGATCTTCGCGGCACTCGACGAAGCCGGCATACCCGCCCGTTTTTCCGTGGACCTTGCGCAGATGCTGGGTGGGACCGTGGATTTCCGCCGCGAGATGGCCGGTGGCGAAACACTAAGGCTTCTCTGGCGTGAGGCGCGGGTCGGAGAGGACAGGATCGGACAGCCCGAACTCGCCTTCGCCGCACTGGAGGTCGGCGGTTCGCTTTACGAGATCGTATGGCCGGACGACGGCAGCGGTCAGGCGACGATCTACGTCGATGGCGAGGTGCTGCGCGTCTTCGCACAGCCGGTCGAGGGTGCGCGCCTCAGCTCGGTGTTCGGACGCCGCACGCATCCGGTCTTTGGCAACGTCCGGATGCACACCGGCGTCGATTTCGCAGCGGCACGTGGGACACCGGTTCAATCGACGGCACCGGGGCGGGTTAGTTTCATTGGCTGGCGCGGTGGCTATGGCCGTGTGGTCGAAATCTCGCACGGCTCCGACACCATGACGCGCTACGCGCATCTGAGCGCCGTGCCGGAAGACCTGGCACAAGGCCAACGCGTTGCGGCGGGAGATGTGATCGGCCGCGTCGGCGCGACTGGCACGGCGACAGGTCCGAACCTGCACTACGAAGTCCTCGTGGATGGGCGCCCGACTGACCCCCTCACTGACGACCGGCTCGCCGAAGCAGCCGAGAGCGAAGCGGATGATACCGCCGCGCTCTCGCGTCTGGCCGAGGCGCGCGCGCTTCTGAATGAAAACCTCGGCAGCGAGATTGCCAAAACGACAACCGAAAGGCTCTGACCCATGAAACGCATGACCCAAGCTCTCGCCATCACGCTCGCCCTGTTCCCAGCGGCCCAGGCCCTCGCAGAGGCAACGGCGATCGACGTCCGCAAGACCAACGGATGCGGCTGCTGCCTCTCGTGGATGAAACATCTCGAAGAGAACGGGTTTGTGCCGACCGGCCAGGACATGTTCGGCGGGCTTCTCGTGCGCTTCAAGCTAGACAACGGCGTGCCGCAGCGCATGGTCTCCTGCCACACCGCGCTCATTGACGGCTACGTGATCGAGGGCCATGTACCGGCCGCTGACATCCGCCGCCTTCTCGAGGAGCGCCCGGACGCCGTCGGCCTCGCTGTTCCGGGGATGCCCTATGGCTCGCCCGGCATGGGGCCAGAAGACGACCGTGAAGCCTATGATGTCTTCCTCATCCGCAAGGACGGGTCGACGGAAGTCTTTTCGAGCTACGCCGAAGGATAATCTGGCCCGCCCATGGGAAATCTGTCTCCGATAATGCTCGGCTTTCTCGGAAGTCTTGCCGCCGGATCGCTCACAGCAGTCGGAGCAGTTCCCGTGCTGTTCGGGCGCATCCCGTCTCGGGCCACACGCGCTCTGTCGCTCGGCTTCGCTGCCGGTGTGATGCTCGCCGCTTCTTTCTTTTCGCTGATCATCCCGGCATTGGATGCGGCGGAGCCGATGTTCGAAAACGGCGCGATGCCTGCGGCCATCGTATGCGTTTCGATTCTTCTGGGCATGGGGGCTGTCGCCCTGATGAACGAAAAGCTGCCGCACGAGCACTTCAAGATGGGACGCGAAGGGCCCGAAGCGGCGTCTTTGCGGCGGGTCTGGTTGTTCATCATTGCGATCACGATCCACAACTTCCCCGAAGGCCTTGCCGTGGGGGTCGGCTTCGGATCCGGAGGTATGGAGGGCGGTTTGCCGCTTGCTGTCGGCATCGGGCTTCAGAATGCGCCCGAAGGATTGGCCGTCGCTGTATCTCTGCTGGGCGAGGGATATCCGAAGCTGCGCGCCTGGGGCATCGCGGCGCTGACGGGCATGGTCGAGCCGATTGGCGGCCTGCTCGGGGCCGGGATCATCACACTGTCGGAACCGCTGCTGCCATGGGGACTGGCCTTTGCCGCGGGCGCAATGCTCTACGTCATCAGCCACGAAATCATCCCCGAAACCCATCGCAGCGGCCATCAGAACAGGGCGACGCTCGGTCTCGCAGTCGGGCTCGTTCTGATGCTGTTTCTCGATGTCTGGTTGGGATGAGGCAATGTCACTAAACAAGGTATCTCCGGTGATCGGCGTCTTCGCGGCGCTTGCTGCGTTCGCGATTGATCAGATCACCAAAGCCATTGTTGTTGCGGATGCCGCCACTTTAAGCGCCGGGATTTCCGTGTTTCCGGGATTCAACCTCGTCTTTTATCGTAATGACGGCGTGACTTTCGGGATGCTGGGCGGCGCTCCGTGGTGGAGCCTAATCGCTCTCGCTCTTGCCATCTGTGTTTGGCTAGGGGTTATGCTGTTTCGCGCCGACAATGCGGTGGAAATGCTTGCCTACGGTGCGATCATTGGCGGAGCCCTGGGCAATGTCATCGATCGTGTGCGGTATCGGGCTGTAACAGACTTTCTCGATTTCTACATTGGCACAACACATTGGCCTGCCTTCAACTTGGCCGATGTATTTGTCGTCAGTGGCGTGGGGCTCTTGCTCGCCGCGCCATGGATCAGCGCGCGGCGTTCGATCAAGTCGTGAAGCCGGAAATTCTGAACCGCATCGCTCTGCGCCACCGTTTTCTTTCGCGGATGACGCTTGGTTTCGCCGCCGGGGCGATGACCGTTCTGACTTTCCCGCCTCTTTCGATTCTCCTGCTTGTTCCCGTTGCCTATTCCGCGTTGTTTGTCGGGCTTCGCGATCTCTCCTTCGGGCGTGCTTTCCTCGTCGGCTGGGCGTTTGGTCTCGGCCAGTTCGGTTTCGGGATTTGGTGGATCGCGGAAAGTTTCTACGTCGAGGCCGAGCGGTTTGGGACGATGGCGATTCCGGCGGTCGCGGGATTGTCCGCAGGTCTCGCGATTTTCCCAGCCATTGCCGCTGCGCTTTTTGCCGAAATCGCGCGGCGCGGAGCCATGGGCAGTCTCTTGGCCTGCCTCCTGTTCGCGACCTCCTGGACCGTGGCCGAGTGGTTGCGTGGTCACGTTCTGACAGGGTTTCCCTGGAATCTGGCCGGTTACGCACTTGTAGACTACGCCGCCCTTCGCCAGACCGCCGCCTGGGTCGGAAGCTATGGGCTAAGCTTTCTCACCGTGTTCGTCGCGGTACTCCCTGGCGCGGCTGCTATGGCGTCCGGGCGGCAACGATTGACCGTTTCGCTCATGGCGCTGGCCGGAATCGCGACGATGTGGGCTGTCGGCACGCTGCGCCTCCAGTCGGATGCACAACAGCCACCCGGTGTCGACCTGCGCATCGTCCAGGGCAACATTCCACAAGAGGAGAAATGGGCGCCCGAGAACCGCGAGGCGACATTCGCGCGCTATCTTGAGCTTTCAACCCGGCGCGGCGATTTCGACGTGCTTCTCTGGCCGGAAACCGCCTTTCCGGGTTTCCTCGACGAGGATACGGAGGCGCAGGCCCGCATTGCCGCTGCGCTCACAGAGGGCAGGGTGCTGCTCACCGGTGTGCCGGACCGTGTACCGAGCGAGGATGGCACCCGATATTTCAACACGGTCCAGGCTTTTGGCGCGACCGGCAGAATCCTGACCGGATACGCGAAACACCATCTCGTACCCTTCGGCGAATATGTGCCATTCCGTGGCTGGTTGCCCATCGAGCGGCTCACGGCGGGTCTGGGCGACTTTACGCCCGGACCGGGCCCGCGAACGCTTGCGCTTCCGGGTGTGCCGCTGGTCGCCGTGGCGATCTGCTATGAGATCATCTTCCCAAGCCATGTGGTCGACGATCTGTTCCGGCCGGACTGGATTTTCAATGCGACCAACGATGCTTGGTTCGGAACCAGCATTGGACCGGAGCAGCACCTCGCGTCCGCACGCATGCGCGCTGTCGAGGAAGGGCTTCCCATCGTCCGGGCCGCAAACACAGGGATCTCCGCGATCATCGACGCAAACGGTGACCTCGTCGCGCGGCTCGGCAACGGAGAAACCGGTGTCATAGATGCGGCTCTGCCCTCTGCTCATCCGTCAACGCTCTATGCGCGCTTCGGTGACTGGGCGCTGCTGGCTCTCATCTTCACTACTTGGGCCGTCGGACTGGCTGCAGGTCTGGTCGGCACACACCGGTGCAACAAGAGAACAAGAACGGAGAAAAAGTCATGCTGGTAATCGCGGGCATTGTCGCGGGTGCGATCTGGGGTGGATATCTGGCGCGACGCCGAAAAGGAAACCGGCTGGATATCCTCCAGTATGCGGCGAGTTCGGCGATCGCCTTCGGTCTTCTCACCTATTTCATATCGGTGGTCCTCTTGCGCATCTTTTTTTAAGAAGGGTTTCGAAACAGCACCGACATGAGACGGCTTTTCAACATATTGCTGTACGGGTTTCTGGCAATCTGCATCACGGTATCGGTTGGTTCCGGGTTGGTCTATTTTCTGCTGAGCGCATCCGTTCCCGACTACGACGAGGACTTCACGGTCGCAGGCTTAGGCGGACCGGTCGACATTCTGCGAGATTCTTCGGCAGTCCCGCACATCTCCGCGACTTCCGCTGCAGATGTCTACTTCGCGATCGGCTTCGTTCACGCCCAAGACAGGCTCGGTCAACTGTTAAGGGCAAGGCGAAAAGCGGAAGCTTCGTGGCCAGCCGATGGGACATTGTCCGTTGCGCCAGCGGTCTCAGACGCGCTCGCGTCCTATGCCGCGGGCGTCAATGCGTGGCTCGAGCTTGTGTCGGAAGGCGGGCGTGGCAGAGGCTCTCCGGAGCTGCTGATCGCAGACGAACGGTCGATCGCGGCCTGGACACCCGGCGATAGCCTGAGGATTGCCCGGTCTTTCCTGAATGGCCTGCGACCGGGAAGCGCACGGGAAGGAATGCCGAGTATATCAGGTGCCATTATACCGACGGATCGCCCGAGAGCGCCCGAACTACTGGCGACTGATCCGCAGCAGCGCCTCAATGCGTGGGCGATGGACGGTGACCGAACCGCTACCGGGACGCCAATTCTCGCCGCCGAAATCAGCGGTTCCCTGTCGCTTCCCTCGGAATGGTATCTCGCTGATCTTCAATTTTCGACGGGGCCGGCCATAGGGGCCACAATGCCGGGCGTACCTTTCGTTATTGTTGGTCGCAACGCGCGCGTCGCCTGGGCCTTCCGGTCACTTCCCGTGCCAGACGAGGAGGCGCCAGGGGGGCCATCACCCATGCAGACGGCAGGTTTCCTGACGATGCTGGAGCTGTTTGCGCGTTCAGCCGACGCGAACGATGCCACTAGAGTTGCCGCAGACATGTTGCCGAAGGGCATGGAGGCATTGGTAATTGATCGAGAGACCGTTGACCGTTGGCCAAAAGAGGAAGCCGTACGGGCGTCGTCATTTCGCGACATTCGACTGGCGGAGCTTGAAACGCGGCAATCGATCTTCTCGACAGAAGGCGTCATGGGTGTTCAAAGGGACACCGTAAGTTCCGTGGCGCGAACCCTCCTGCCCCTAATGGCGAAAGAGCTTTGGTTCGTGCAGTCCAGAGACAGCATCGAAGGCACCGATACGGACGACCTTCGTCGTGAGCTACTGGACAGGCTTGCGTCGTGGAATGGCGAAATGGATCGATATGCGCCGGAACCTCTGCTGTTTTGGACCTGGGTCTGGGCTTTGCAGCAGCGCATTTTGAAAGACGAGTTTCCGACAGCGAAGCAACTCTGGACCCGTCCGAACCCGGACTTTCTTTATGCGGTACTCAGCGATCGTCGCGGCAGCGCGATCTGGTGCGACATCCGTCCATCGTCACCTCGAGAGACATGTGAGGAGCAGGTTCGCGTGGCCTTGGATGATGCCCTTGGCTGGCTGGTCGATCGATATGGGCGCGATCTTTCGACCTGGACCTGGGGGGAGGAGCATACATTGGACATGCAGTGGTCGCCGATCAGTTCACGTGGGTTGCTGACCGACCTGCTGTCCCTTCAAGCGCCGATCTCAGGCGATCCCTTTACGCAATTCTTGACGTCATTTGGTGTTGAAGAAGACCGTCCATTCCTTGTAAGTGCCGGAAGCAATTTTCAGGCGGTCATGTCGATATCGGGAGCAGCGGGATCATACTACATCTCGCCCGCCGGACAGTCGGGACATCCGCTATCTCGATTCTACGACAATCTTTTTCCCTCGTGGATACAAGGCGAATACCTCGCCATGTCGACCGATCTGTCACTAGCCCGTGGCGGCGCTTCCGGGATATCGCGGCTCACACCGGCTACCTCCGACAACCCTCGGATGAGCGAGGGCCAGAGCGAATGATCACGAACTTCTTCTTCCTTTACGACCCTTTCGGCTATGTGCTGTCACCGGTGTCGCTCATTGTTGTCGGTCTTACAGCATGGCTGTTTTTGCGTGGGCTCAAAATACACGCTCGCTGTCTCGGAAGGGTTTCTGGCTGGCGTCGAGCCGTCTTCTTTGTCGGCCTCGCGGCCGTCCTCGTCGCGACGAATGGGCCGCTCCCGCCATTGGGGCACAGTCTGTTTTCGGTACACCAGGCCGAGCATCTTCTTCTGCGACTGGCAGGACCCATTCTCATTGCGGTTTCTCAACCCTGGCTTGTCCTTCAAGCCGGATTGAAAAGGGAATGGCGCCGACGCCTTGCCGCGATTGGGCGTGCGCGCATCCCGCGATTCTTGGCGCTTCCTGCATCTGCCACCTCCTTGTTGATTGGTGCGCTTTTCGTCTGGCAGATCCCGATGATCTACGCCCTTACACAACGTATTGCGGCGATGGAAGCGCTAGCACATCTGTCTATGGTGCTGGCTGGGCTTTGGTACTTTGCTATGCTGTTCGATCTGCGTGATCCGCCTGAAGGAGCGCGGCGCGGTGCTCGGCTGATGTCAGGGTTCGTGGTGATCGTTTCCAACATCTTTCTGGGCTCCCTGACAACGCTCAAAGAGGTGCCTCTCTATGGATCAGAAATCATCGCAGCGAGCGGTGGCCGACTTCGCGCCCTGGCTGACGAGACAATCGGTGGCTACGTAATCTGGGTCCCGTCGTCGATGGTTCTCATCGCGGCAATCATTCTGGTGCTGAACGGCTGGAACGCGGCGGAGGAACGGCGCTGGACGTCCCGCTACGACCTGATGCGCCAATCGAATGCGGCGGCGCTCGAGTTTCCGGAAACCGCGGAGGAACTGCGTCTGAAAGTAGGGAAGCCGAACCGAGACATGGGCCGTACGCTCGCCCTTGGCGCATTCTCCATGTTCATGGTTGTCATGGTTACCGTCGTGACCATCGTCTATGCCCTCGGATAGATTGAATTCGACATGAGACCAGACGTATTCTTCTCCGCTAGGGCCCGCCTGTCTCGCCACTGCCACGGCTGGACACATATTGTAGTGTCCTTACGCGTACCGGGTGCTTGCGCTGGCCCACGGCGGCAAGTGTCACTTTGGCCGTGATCGCCATCGAAGCGATCAACGTGGCCCTGTGCCGACGATTTGCCTGATCTGACGGAAGATCATCTCCTCCCATCAGGCGTAGATGTCGATCGGTGTTCCGTCTTTCACCATTGCATAGATGTCCTCGATCTGCCGATCTGTGACCGCGATGCAGCCAGCTGTCCAGTCGCGGACGTCCGTTGGGTCGATGCCTGGGCGTGGACCACCATGGATGAAGATGTCGCCGCCGGGGGAAAGGCCCTGCGCTTCAGCAAAGGCGATGTCGGCCTCATTCGGATAGGAGATGCCAACCGAAAGATGATACGTACTGTCGGGGTTGCGCTTATCGACTACGTAAGCGCCCTCAGGGGTCCGGCCGTCTCCCTCGAATTGCTTGTGACCCTCAGGAGCGAAACCCAGCCCGACCGGATAGGTTTGCAATACGCGATCGGCTCCGTCCAGAACAAGCAAACGCTGCCCCTTGTAAAGCCGAACACGGGTCACTTCGGGTCCGCCATAGCTGCGGAACTTGCTGGCACAGCCAGACAAAAACGCTGCCAATCCGCCCAACAGGACGGCGCGGCGGGGAAATCGGATGGTTTTCACTGCTCGATGCCTCTTTCGTGAGGTCTGATATGGACATTACGTTACCTTGCAAATGCTGCGTGATCAATGTCCGTGGGCAAGCGCGGCCTTTGCCATCTCTGGACCAACCTGCTCACCGCTGAATGCCTTGCGGGCCTACCGCAGCGCCTTGAGGGCGACCGGCAGGGAGACCACGGCAAGCCTTAATCGAACAACTCGTGAAGCCAGGATTTGCGTCGATAGCCGTGCTTGCGGTCGCCGCCGCCGTGCTTTCCGCGCCGGTAGC
This sequence comes from Sulfitobacter sp. 1A13679, assembly GCF_043557115.1. Classification (NCBI taxonomy): domain Bacteria; kingdom Pseudomonadati; phylum Pseudomonadota; class Alphaproteobacteria; order Rhodobacterales; family Roseobacteraceae; genus Sulfitobacter; species Sulfitobacter sp. 1A13679. The sequence goes on along the minus strand of NZ_JBIFFO010000023.1, from coordinate 9,939 downwards.
CGCGATCATCGTCGTAGCCGCGCGGCTCAGGCACCCGCTGAGGCGCCACATCGGGTGCCGAACGCTCGATGATCTTGTCCAGTTCACCCCGGTCGAGCCAGACACCCCGGCAATCGGGACAGAAGTCGATCTCGATCCCCTGGCGGTCGGTCATGCTCAAGGGCACCTCGCAAACCGGACACATCATCCTGCCCTTCACGCTCATGTCTCGTCTCGGCTCCTTTCCGGGTTCTCCCAGTTCAATGACCATGTGCCAGCGCTCCTTTGGCCAAGCCTTCGCCAACCTGTTCACCGCCAGACGGCGGCGCCTTGGCCTCTTGGCTGTTCAGCAGGCGCAGGGCGTTGGCCACCACCAGCAATGACACTCCTACATCGGCTGCAATAGCGCCCCACATCGATGCCACTCCGAAAGCGGTAGCGACAACGAAAACGCCCTTGGTCGCCAAGGAAATACCGATGTTCTGATGGATAATCGACATTGTCCGGCGCGAATGACCGATCAGCCAAGGCACCTTCCCGAGGTCGTCTGTCATCAGGGCAATATCCGCCGTCTCGATTGCCGCGTCCGAACCAACGGCACCCATTGCGATGGCGTAATGCGCGCGCGCCATGGCCGGGGCGTCGTTGACCCCGTCGCCGATCATGGCCACCATGTCATGCGTTTCGACCAGTTCTTCGATAGCTGTCACCTTGTCTTCGGGCAGAAGCTCGGCACGGACCTCGTCGATGCCGACCTCGGCTGCAACAGCGCGCGCTGTCCGCTCGTTGTCGCCCGTCAGCATGACGATGGTCTTCACGCCCTGCGCGTGGAGCTGTGCCACGATGCCCTTGGCATCGGGGCGGATACGGTCGCGCAATTCCAGGATGCCGGTGACGCCGGTGTCGTCGCCCACGGCAACAAGGGTGCTGCCGGCCCCTTCGATGCGGTCGCGCAGATCCTTCGGAATGGCGTCGCCGAAACCCTTCTCCTCGGCAAACCGGTCGGACCCTAGCCAGATCGACCGGCCGTCTGTGCGTCCTTCAAGTCCCCTACCTGGAACGGTTCGGGTATCTTGCGCGGCGGACACATTGATGCCTTCGGCTTCTGCCCGCGCGAGAATGGCGCGCGCCAAGGGATGCGAGGAACGTGCCTCCAGCCCAGCGGCGAGGGTCATCAGATCTTGCGCCGATGCTTTGCCCAGCGGATGCACCGCCGCCACCTCCGGCTCGCCCATGGTGATCGTGCCGGTCTTGTCCATGGCCAGTGCAGTGGTCTTGCCCGGTGCCTCAACATATGCACCGCCCTTGATCAGCACCCCAGCCCGCGCTGAGGCGGTGAGTGCGGCGACGATGGAGACCGGTGTCGAGATGACCAGAGCACACGGGCAGGCGATCACCAGCAGCACGAGTGCATTGTAGAACCAATAATCCCAGGCCCCACCGAAAATGAGCGGCGGCAGCAGGGCAATTGCAATGGCGAGAGCCATGACGATAGGCGTGTAGATGCGGGCGAACTTCGCCACCCACTGCTCCACCGGCGCACGGCGGGCATGGGCGTCGCCGACCATGCGGATAATCTTGGCCAACACGGTGTCCGAGGCGGCCTTCGTGGCGCGCACCGTCAGTGTGCCTTCGCCGTTGATCGTACCGGCATAGACTTCGTCGCCCCGTTCCTTTGGGACCAGCGCACTCTCTCCGGTGATTGGCGCCTGATCGACGGCCCCTGCCCCATCGACAACCTCACCATCCAATGGGATGCGATCTCCGCCGCGCACGACGAAACGTGCGTTGATAGCAACCGCGGAAGCCGGTACGTCCGCTTCCGAACCGTCATCATAAAGAATTCTTGCCGTCGGCGGCGCCAGGTCCAGCAGAGCTGAAACCGCATTCCTCGCACGCCCGACGCTCCAGCTTTCGAGGAAAAGCGAGAGCGAGAAGAAGAACGCAACCGTCGCCGCCTCGAAAAATTCGCCGAGGCCAATTGCACCCGCGACTGCGACGACCATGAGCAGGTTCATGTCGGGCGACAGCCGCCGTGCGGACGACCATGCCTTGGGCGCCACGAGCCAAACACCGAACAGGATCGCGACCGCGAATAGCCCTGCCTCGACCAGTGGCATCGGCGCTTCGCCGTGCCCTGCGAAGAGGCCAAGTGCCCCCCCCATGCCGGTCTCGATGATGTGCCACAGAAATCCCGCGGCCCAGAAGCCACCACTGAGCGCCGTAAACAGCCGCTGGCGTGCAAGATGGGCCGCCTGGTCGACCGACGCGTTTTCGGCATCCCAGGGCTTGGCGGTCATGCCGGTGCTTGCGACCAGTTCTGCAATTTCGCCGTCCGATACACTCTTGGCGCTGTCGAGGATAGTCATCCGTCCATTGATCACGTCGAACGCAAGATGTTCGGCCCCGCCGATCTTCGGGCCGACCACCTTGTTCAGGATTGCTACCTCCTCGGCGCAATCGAGGCCGGACACCTGAAAACTGCGCCCGCCCGCTGGCGCGGGGGTCGCCGGAACGATGTCGCCGCACGTTCCGGCGCTCCCGCAGCAGCTGCCGCCGCTTGTCTGGGCATCTTCGGCGTGATCGTGGTCGTGACGATGGGTGTCGGACGGCATGAATGGACCTCTGGATTCGGGTGCTTTACCATGACATAGCCCCTACAGTGGCTAGAGCTTCAAGAGCAAAATACGGTGGTATTTCAGATTGTTTTATTGCTAGAGGATGCGGTGACTGGCTCTATCACGCCTTGAGGCATGAACAGCCGCTGCAAAGAAAAACAGTCACGAAAGGAAACTTAATGCGGGTTTTGATTCTGAAGCAAAAAATGATGGTTGCAGTGGCGCTGTCGCTCACGGCCGGGTGCGCAGTCCAGCCGACTGGACCGGGCGACGTGGCAAAACAGGGGGGCAACGTTCCCGAAGCCGTGATTGCAATGGCTGCCCCGGATCAGGATGTTGCAACTGCGCGCTTGGTACCGGAAGACGGGTGCTACTGGTACAAACACAGCGGCCCCGTAGAAACAACCTTGCTGCCGCTGCGCACGGCGAACGGCAATCGTATCTGCACCCCTCGCGAAACTTAATTGCGTTTGCCGTCCGCTGCTTGGCTTAGCTGCGGGCAGTCACGCTGTCCTCCGCCGAGTAAAGATAGGCCGTAGAGCCGGTCTCGACGTTCGGGTAAAGATCATTGATATGAGCCATGACCATCCGTACGCAGCCCGAACTTGCGCGGCCACCGATACTCCGTGGGCTCGGAGTGCCATGGATGCGCAAAAGGGTATCGCGATCCCCGACGTAGAGATACAGCGCCCTCGATCCAAGCGCGTTTTCCGGTCCCGGTTCCATGCCATCGGCAATGTCAGCATAAAGTTCGGGGTCGCGATTGATCATGCTCTGTGTCGGTTGCCAGTGCGGCCACCTGACCTTGCGCTTGATGGTATAGACACCCGGCTCGTAGAGGTTCCCCCGCGCGATGGCCACGCCGTAGCGCATCGCGGTTCCACCCTCTTCAATGTGGTAAAGATATCGTGCGACCGCGTCGACATGGATATCTCCCGGCACGAGACCGGCCTTCGCAAGGACTCGTTGCGGCAGGAACCGCGGGTGCAAATCCCAGGGATTGGAGGTTTCGGGGACATAATTTGGAGGCGTCACCTGTGCGTCCCATTCAGCCTTCTGCGCCTCGGTGGGCCAGCTATCGGCAAACGTCACGCCGGGAACGGTCGCAGAAAATAGCGCCGTTGTTGTTTGAATGAAGTGTCGTCTTGTCAGCATGTCGTACCCTTTCGGTTCCCACCGGCGATTGATGGCAAGAACGGTATGTGTTCTCCTTGAACAGATAGGACTTCTAGTGGCTAGAGGTTCAAGGGCAAATTTTCGTGAGTAAACATGCGATCCTTGCAGTTTCCAGTTTGCTTGGGAGGAGAAAACTGCTCGCACGATACCTGGTCCGAAGTTGCGCAGCGACAATTCGTTAGGGTCAGGATTCATAACCAGTAGATGACGGTTGCTGCGAGCGCGATGGCTGAGAGAAAGACCTTTGGACAGCGGTCATAGCGGGTTGCCACGCGCCTCCAGTCCTTGAGGCGCCCGAACATGATCTCGATGCGGTTTCGCCGCTTGTAGCGGCGCTTGTCGTATTTGACCTGGGTCTTGCGTTGCTTTCGGCCGGGAATGCAGGCGCGTATCCCCTTGTCTTGCAATGCTTCTCGGAACCAATCAGCGTCGTAGCCCCGATCCCCGAGCAGCCATTCGACATTTGGAAGGCTGCTGAGCAGCGCCCGTGCGCCGATGTAGTCGCTGACCTGTCCGGCGGTGACGAACAGGTTGAGCGGTCGTCCTTGGCTGTCGCAGATGGCATGCAGTTTTGTGTTCATGCCGCCCTTGGTTCGACCGATCAGGCGACCGCGCCCCCCTTTTTGGCGGCCATGCTGGTCGCGGTACGGTGTGCTTTCAGATAGGTCGCGTCGATCATCACGGTTTTTTCTTCGCGGTGTCCGGTAGCCAGGCCGACCATCATCCTGGCGAAGATGCCTTTCTCGCTCCAGCGCTTCCACCGGCTGTACAGCGTCTTATGCGGTCCATAGGCTTCAGGCGCGTCGCGCCAGCGCAAGCCATTGCGATTGATGAAGATTATCCCGCTCAAGACGCGTTTGTCGTCGACCCGAGGCTTGCCGTGGGACTTGGGAAAGAAAGGGGAAAGCTTGGCCATCTGCTCGTCGGTCAGCCAGAAAAGGTCGCTCATGTCACCGCTCCGTTTTCCGGGCCGTGAATCACGCAGCGCTTTGAAAATCAATGCATCCTGACCCTAGAAAGTTGCGGGGTACAGGATCACACGCGTGTCCAGCGGAACCATATCATACAACTGGACAATCTGATCGTTAACCAATCTGGCGCATCCGTTTGAAACGGCACTGCCAATAGTGCTTGGGTCATTTGTGCCATGCACACGTAAAAAGGTATCCCCGCGTCCCGGTTGAAAAAGGTAGAGGGCCCGCGCACCTAGAGGGTTGCTCAGACCGCCAGGCATTCCATTCCGAAACGGTCCATACTTTTTCGGTTCACGACGCAACATGCCCGGGGTCGGTGTCCAGCTGGGCCACTCCTTCTTTGCCCCCACATAGAATTCGCCTGCCTCGTAAAGGCCCGGGCGACCGATCCCGACAGCGTAGCGAATTGCAGTGTTATCGGGTTGGGTCCAGAACAGGGCAAACTGGCTTGGAACAACATGGATTTCGTATGGAGCGGAGCCCTCTGGAATGCTCACTACTTGAGGTAAATACTCCGGCGGTAAATCATACTTTGGCAGCACTACATGGGCTGAAACTGGCTGACTGGCCAAAGTGCCAACAGCCCCGGCGGCAAGGAGGAATTTTCTTCGATTCATGAAGCTGTGGCTTTCGAACGGTGAACGTTGAATGAACGCCGGTACACGAAAAAAGACTTTAACAAGTCATGCTAGGTGCGCGATCAGAACAATTTCACTTGTGTTCCTACCTCAGCCAAAGCGAACAGTTCTTTGATATGTTCGTTGTAAAGGCCGATGCATCCGTTCGACGATTGGCGGCCAATTTTCCGCGTGTCGCCCGTTCCGTGGACGCGGTAATATTGCCATGAAAGGTAGAGGGCGTGTGTACCCAAGGGGTTGTCTGGACCGGGTGGAAAATAGTCTGGCCAATCCGGATTGCGGATCTTCATCGAAGGCGTGGGGCGCCAGCTTGGTCCTTCCACTTTCTTGATAACGCTAGTGTATCCGCGTTTTGTCAGTTCTTCGGATTCCGGAACGCTCGACGGATACAGCTTATAAACACTTTCATCCTCTGACCAATATTGCACCGCTCGGGAATCAATGTCGCACAGGATTGCACCGTGGTTTAGATTATCGAAGTGATCCCGCCAGTTTGAGGTGCTGAAGGATGAAATATTGCGGCGCACTGGTGGCGTAGCAAGTGGTGCTGTGGTTTGCGCTGTTGCAACGCCTGCTCCTAGGAACACGCCACTTGCGGCCGCACCGAGCAGCGCTCCGCGACGTGAGATAAATGAGTCTTTAATTAGCTTCATGATCAATCCTTCGGTCGTGCCTCTTTCGCCTGGTTACAACCTTCACCCACTGGAGCTTCAAGCGATCAATTGTCACAAAAACGTGAGACGAATGGCTAACGAACGCTTTGGGCTGGAAAAGCCTTGTCGCATTCGAACGGAAAGTGGCTTAAACGATCATCTGGGGCGGCACTAAAGCGTGCCAGGTCAAGCCGGTGTCAGCCTCGACAAATGACCTATATTAGGTCAGCTTTCCACATGCGATACCTCCCGTGCCCCGTCACCTCGCGGATCAAACCGCTTGCCTCCATCCATGCGAGATTGCGCTGAACGGCGGCGCGGCTGGCTCCGGTCATGGCCTCAGCCATCGGGGCGGAGACCAAGGGCCATTCCGTGAAAACCTTTCGCAAGGCAACCGGCGTGCGGCCAGATAATTGCGCCATGACGTTTTCTGCCCGCCCGATCCACACTTCAATATCATCAAGTGTTCGCATCGCCGTTAGAATTGCGCTGTTCATCCCATCCAACCAGCGGGCCAAACGCTCGGGTGGCAAGCCCGAAACGCGCAGCCCCCCGGCCCCGGCCATAGCGAGCGGCGCGAAGATGGCACCGCTTCCATCGCTGGTCGCGATCCTGGACGCGGTGACGGCAGCTTCGATCTGGTCGCCGTGGCGTCCGAGGCCCGCCAAGCTCCACAGGTGATACCCCATGCACGCCCGCGTGATCGGGTGGAGACCCTTTGCGGCTGCCATGACGTCCAGCCACCCACCCGCGCGATCCTCGAAACGCTCAGCGCTGTCTTCAATGTTCTCGGGATCGCGGCGATCCAGGAAGGCGGCCAAGTCAGCTTTCGGTCCAGGACCGCCTGTTAGGCGCCGAACAGCCCATCCAACTCTTGCCAGTGCATTTGGGTCATCCTGTGCACCTGACAGCCGCATCGATATCCAGAGCGCCAGACGATCAGAACTCACCCGATCCCCTGCGAACCAGCTGAGATCCGCTGCCTCGATAAGAGCGAGGCGATGCCGCCAGCCTTCCGGGCCACGCAGCAGCCGGTCATCCAGAGCTCCCAGGCGTCCAGCCACTCTTGCCAGTCGCGCAGCGTGAACGCCTTCTGCTTTTGCCCAGTCTTCGACGACAGCAGTGTCGGGCGGTTCCGCCCGTGGCCCTGGAGGCAAATCATCCGGTTCTTCTTCAAGTGACCTAGGTAGAAACCAGAGATCGTCTTCGTGAGCCTCTTCATCCTCCTCGATGGTGATAAGGAGGTCGCCGTAATCATCAGTCAAAGAAGAGGCTTGCGTCATCTTGTGTGCAAAATACTGATTTTTTGCACATTGCCCAGGCGTTTTCGTGGCCGCTGCCTGCGCCACTTATATAGTACGCGCGCGCGACTGCAGGTGAAACCTGTCAGATCGCTTTCAGCGCAAGGAAACCAAAGGTTTTTGGACGAGCACGACGAGAGAGCACCTACTTGCATTTGGCTACAAACGGTCGTTTGGTAACGGTATATGACATTGCAATCGGCCCCGCCTTCATGCCCCTGATAGGCTATGCCCGCGTTTCACAGAGGATCAGACCCCCCTGCCCCAGTCCGAGACGCTGCAATCTGGGGGCTGTGCCGAGGTCTTTGCAAGGTGTTGTCACGTTAACTCGCCTACTTTTCAAGTTGGCATGCCGATCGTTGATTAAGGGGCAATTGCCGCGGATTTCCACGCCTCGAAAGCTTCGAGCCGATGGTACCGGATGGCGTGAGCGGACCGACGGCGGGCTGGGACAGAGAAATGATTGCGGGTTGCAGACTGCATAGAGACGAATGGCTGTTCTTGGCACGGTTATTGAGCCCCTTATGTGACCAATGATCAAGGCCGGGAGTCACCTCACGTTTGGCAGCACCATAGGAGCCCAGTTTGTCCGTAATGATCCTTTTGAGCACGAAACCCCAACGTTTTATCAGCTTGAGCAAAAGCCGCTTTGCGGCGCGCTTGCCTCGTCTCGAATGAAGGGTTTCCTCAAGAACGACGCCATGTTGATCAACCGCGCGCCACAGCCAGTATGACCGGCCCGCGATCTTCACAACGACTTCGTCCAGATGCCAGACATCGCCAGGGCGCGGCTGCCGTCGCCGTAGAACGTGGGCGATCAGGGTGGCCGAACTAGACGGTCCAGCGTCGGATCGTTTCATACGAAACGTCCACGCCACGTTCCAGCATCAGCTCCTTGACCTCGCCCAGGCTCAAGTTGAACCGGACGTTGAGCCAGACAACATGAGCAATGATCTGGGGCGAAAACCGGTGGCGCTTGTAGTTGATTTTCAATGTCTGCATCGAATGCCGCCTACACCCAGATCAATGAACCAGCAACCTCACGCCCGTTAACGTGACAACACCGGCCCGCAGCATGCAGTTTCGTCAGATAGAGGCGTTCCGCTTTGTCATGATCACCGGCACGATCACCGGCGCGGCCGAGATAATGGCTGTCTCTCAGCCCGCTGCCAGCCGCTTGATCGGCGATTTGGACGCGTCCTTGGGGTTCATCCTGTTTGATCGTGTACGGGGCCGCCTGCTCCCGACTGAAGCGGCTGGCCGCTTCTTTCAGGGGGTCGAAAATTTCATGTCGGCCTCGATCAGCTTGACCGCATCGCCGAACAGATCAGGACTGAAAAACCCGCCGACCTCAAGGTCTGAGCTACCCCAGCCCTCTCCACCCATTTCTTTCCCCCCGCCGTCCGCCAGTTCGAAACGCCCTACCCGTCAATCGAACTGGTTATCGACAGCTTCTCCTCTTCCGAGATCGTAAACCGCTTGCGCAGCCATATCACCCATCTCGCGGTGACACTGGCCTTCCCCGAAACGCTGGGTATCCTCCAGCAGCCACTGGTCACCGCCTCTCATGTCTGCGCTGTCCATGAGTGAACTGGCCCCTATTTCGACCGGACACCTTGGACTGACCAAGGAGGCTTAAGGATAGCCTTAAGCACGTGCTTATGTCTGAGATAGAAATCATCACCGATGGTGGTCGCCGTCGGCGCTGGTCCGCGGCTGAAAAGCTGCGGATCGTTGAAGAGACCCTCTATGACGAGGAAAGCGTTTCCGCTGTTGCTCGCCGTAATGGCGTGGCCTCAAATCTGTTGTATCGTTGGCGGAGATTGATGCTCGAGGGAGGGAGTATCGCCGTGACAGGGGATGACAGCGTAACCAGTAATAAGGCTGTCCGAGAGATGGAAGCCCGCGTCCGGGAGCTTGAGCGCCAGCTGGGACGCAAAACGTTGGAAGTGGAGATCTTGAAGGAAGCGCTGGACAAGTCCCGCTCAAAAAAACCGACCTTGCTTGCGCAGTCACTCAAACCGGGCGGTTCCCGATGAAGGCGGTGGCACAGACGTTAGGCGTATTCCGTTCGAACCTACATGAACGACAGAAAGGAACCACGGAGCCGCGTCGGAGCTATTATAAAGCTCAAAACGCGGCTCTCTTGCCACGTATCGAACGTTTGGTGGCGGAGCGCCCAACCTACGGCTACCGCAGGATCACTGCAGTGCTGAACCTGGAACTCCAAGCAGAATGCCTTGCCCCGGCAAATCATAAACGCGTCTATCGCATTATGAAAGCCAATCACCTGCTGCTGGAGCGATCCAGCTTCAACGGGCCAGAACGCGTCCATGACGGCAATGTCATCATGTTGCGGTCGAACTTGCGCTGGTACTCTGACGGGCTGGAGTTCACCTGTTGGAATGGCGACATTATCCGCGCGGCGTTCCTGCTCGATGCTCATGATCGTGAGATCATTGCCTGGCGGGCCGTCGCCAATGCCGGGATTAGCGGCTCGAACTCCCATGACATGCTCTTGGAGATCATGCCCCATAGCGTGGTGTAACTCGCGGCTGGCCGGGCGCTTTCGACGGCCGAGCTGATCAGTCCGTCTGAGT
>NZ_JBIFFO010000061.1:0-1394 GCF_043557115.1 Sulfitobacter sp. 1A13679 | reverse complement strand
CAACAGATGGAGTGGTTGCCGCCCTCCCCAGACGGCATCGCAATGTGCCAAGGTCGTGGTGTTGAAAGCCACACAAAGAGGAGGACGGCGAGATGAAGGATATGATGATCGGGGTCGATCTGGCAAAGAATGTTTTTCAAGTTCATGGGGCGCTGCACACGGGGGAGATTCAGTTTCGCAAGAAGCTGACGCGAACGCAGTTTCCCGTGTTCATGGCTAAGCAGGAGCCAAGCTTGGTTATCCTCGAGGCATGTGGCAGCGCACATTATTGGGCGCGCGAGATGGAAGCGCTTGGACATGAGGTAAAACTCATCGCGCCACAGTATGCTCGCCCGTTCGTGAAGCGCCAGAAAAACGACGCTGCCGACGCCGAGGCGATTGTCATCGCGGCTCGCCAGCCCGAGATGCGCTTCGTGGAGCCTAAAACAGTCGAGCAACAATCGCGCGCGGCAGTTTTCCGTGGCCGGGAACGCCTGGTGCATCAGCGGACGGCGGATGTGAACGCCTTGCGGGCGCTGTTGTATGAGCATGGGCATGTGTTTCCTCAAGGGATACGCAGTCTTAATCGCATCACAGCGCTTGTAGAGGATAAGACTGCCGACTTGCTGTCATTGATCCGCGAGGAGTGCTTGGACCTGCTGGCGCAGATTGCAGAGAAAACGGCGCGTATCAACGAACGCACCGCGAAACTCGAGTCGCTGGCCGCTGAGTCAGACAGGGCGCGCAGGCTTCAGACTATGCCCGGTGTTGGGCCACTGACGGCCATCGCTGTAGAAGCGTTTGGACCTGATATGGCGCAGTTCAAAACGGGACGTGACTTTGCGGCTTGGTTGGGTCTGGTGCCCAAGCAACATTCTTCGGGAGGCAAAGAACGTTTGGGGCGGATGACCAAGGCCGGGCAAGCTGATATAAGACGTCTCTTGATCATTGGGGCAATGTCGCGGCTGGGCTGGCTCGGACGGCGCACAATTACGGAGGGCAGCTGGCTATCACGATTGTTGGCGCGCAAGCCCAAGATGCTGGTCGCTATCGCGCTGGCCAATAAGATGGCCCGGCAAATCTGGGCGATGCTGACAAAGAACGAAGATTACAAGGATCCGGCGCTGGCAGTCGCGGCATGATGCTCTTGTTGAACTGCTAGCGACGGTGCCAAGGGGAGTGTAAGAAGACGACGACCTGAATGGGCAAAACGATCGAATAGATCTGGATTGGGAAAACCAGTTAGGGCCTACGAGCTCAGAGCTCGCTCAACAGATTTGGACCTGATCCGCTGATCACCATCCCGGCCCGCGGCTTTTGGAAGTGCCGCATCTCGAGGCCTTACAGAAGACCGCACTCGATCACTCGCCAATAGGGTCAAAAAATTCTTGCACTACGGGCGGCAACCACAGAAG
>NZ_JBIFFO010000022.1:0-68345 GCF_043557115.1 Sulfitobacter sp. 1A13679 | reverse complement strand
GCCTTACAGAAGACCGCACTCGATCACTCGCCAATAGGGTCAAAAAATTCTTGCACTACGGGCGGCAACCACAGAAGGCCCAAGGCCATTTCGGCGGCCAGCAGATCGTCGTCTTCCGGCGGGGTGATGGGGGTGTCGCTCATATGCTCATACACTCCCGCAGGGCCATCAAACCACGGCGCAGCCATGTGCGCATGGTGTTGAGCGGCACGTTGAAACGCTGCGCAAGCTCGGCATAGCTGTCGCCATCAAGGTACGCCCCGCGCACCGCAGCACCGCGATCCGCTTCAAGATCATCCAGACAATTGGTCAGCCGCTTGGCCTCTGACGCGGCCACGGCGGATTGCTCGGGGTTCGGCCCCGGCGCGGCCAGTTCCAGCCCCGGCGTGTCGATATCCTGATGGCCCTTACGGGTGGCGCGCAGCCGGTCGATCGCCGTGTTGCGCGCAATGGTAATCAGCCACGTCATCGGCGACAGGCCATTGGCCTGATAGCGGTCGGAATTATTCCAGATTTTGACGAAACTGTCCTGCATGGCATCCTCTGCTGCGGCGCGTGTGTCCAACACACGCAGGCAGACCCCGAATAGTTTCGCCGACACCCGATCATAAAGCGCCTCAAAGGCGGCACGGTCCCCCATTGCGACCTTCGCAATCAGACGCTCAATCTCTTCGCGGTCGCTGTCCAAGGGCCACTCCTTTGGGCGGTCATCTGTGTTGCGGCATCGCGCTCATGGTGCGACAGCCACGGTAAAAGTCAACCCTGCCTCATCCATGGGCACGGGCGCAACCCATCGCCGCAAAACGAAAATTCGCGCCGCGCTTCACAAAGATTGCAGGCTCTGGATGCTTAGGCTACCCACGATTCAGAGGGGAATGCGCAAAGGGAGACTGTGCATGCAAAACGCGCTTGAGACGTCCTATGACGTGGTGATCGTGGGCGGGGCCATCTATGGCTCAGCTTTGGCTTGGTGGCTGACCAACACGCCGGGGTTCGACGGCGAGGTGTTGGTGGTCGAGCGGGATCCGACCTATGAATTCGCCTCGACCAGCCATACGAATTCCTGCATCCGCCAGCAGTTCAGCGCCCCCGTAAACATCCAGATTTCGCAGTTCGGGGCCGAGTTCATCAAAAACTTCCGCCAGTTCATGCATGACGATCCCGAGGTGCCGGAACTGGCGCTGCAAAGCTTTGGCTACCTCTATCTTGCCGACACGCCCGAGTTTGCCCAGACCCTGCGCGAGGCGCAGGGCATCCAGACCTCCATGGGCGCGCATACCCAGCATATGACCAAGGATCAGATCGCCGCGCGCTATCCCTTCTACATGCTCGACGATGTGATCGCCGCCAATCACAACACGGTGGATGAGGGCTATTTCGACGGCGGCACGATGTTCGACTGGTTCAAACGCATGGCCAAGCGCCGCGGCGTGACCTTTGTGCATGACGAGGTGACCGGCATGGTGCTGAACCCCGCGGGCAGTGCGGTGGATGCGGTGACGCTGAAGTCCGGCGCGACGGTCTCCTGCGGGACGGTGGTCAATGCCTCTGGCCCTCGCGCGGCGGCGACGGCGCAGATGGCCGGGATCACCCTGCCCGTGGTGCCGCGCAAACGCTACACCTTCATCTTCGACGCCGCCGAGCCGCTTGAGATGGACCTGCCGCTGACCATTGATCCCAGCGGCGTGCATATGCGCCAAGAAGGCAAATATTATATGGCCGGTTGCCCGCCAGAGGATGACTATGACGCGGCATATGATGATTTCACCTTCGACCATTCGATCTGGGAAGAGAAGGTCTGGCCCATCATCGCCACCCGCGTTCCGGCCTTTGAGCGGGTCAAGGTGATCAACGAATGGGTCGGCCATTACGCCTATAATACCGTCGACCAGAATGCGATTCTGGGTCGGCACGACAAGGTCGCGAACTTCGTCTTCATGAACGGCTTTTCCGGCCACGGCTTGCAACAGGCCCCTGCCATCGGGCGCGGCACGGCAGAGTTGATCACCCATGGCGGCTACCGCACGCTCGACCTCACGCCGCTGGACTACGCGCGGATCGTGCGTTCCGAGAAATTCGTCGAAAGGGCCGTGATATGAAATTGCGCGAGAACAGCTTCCTCACGGCCATCCGCGCCGGGCAAAAGCAGCTGGGCCTCTGGGTCTCCCTCTCCAACGGCTATGCCGCCGAGGTGGTGGCCCATGCGGGCTATGACTGGGTGATGCTGGATATGGAACATGCGCCCAGCGACATGGCCTCGGTCCTGGGGCAGTTGCAGGCGTTCTCGGGCAGTGAGACCACGGCGATGGTGCGGCCCGACTGGAACGATGCGGTCAAGGTCAAACGGCTGATGGACCTCGGCGCGCCGGGGCTGCTGTTTCCCATGGTGCAGACCCCTGATGAGGCCCGCGCCGCCGTGGCCGCCTGCCGCTATCCGCCCCGCGGCATTCGGGGCGTGGCCGGGCTGAACCGCGCCAACCAGTTTGGCCGGGTCAAGGATTACAACGCCGAGGTCGAGAACCAGACCGCCATTCTGATCCAGCTTGAAACCCGCGCCGCCGTCGAAAACGCCGCCGCCTTTGCCGAGGTTGAGGGGATCGACGGCATCTTCTTTGGCCCCGCCGACATCGCCGCCGACATGGGCCATCTTGGCCAGACCCTGCACCCCGAGGTCTGGGAGCTGATCCGCCCCGCGGCCAAACTCTTGATGGACAAGGGCATTCCCGTGGGCACGCTGGTCACCGACCCCGATTTCGCCGCCCAACTGCTGAACGAAGGCTTCACCTTTGTCGCCTGCGGCACGGATGTGGGCCTTTTGGCCCAAGGCGCCGATGTCCTGCGTGCGAAGGTGCGCGACAAGATTTCTGAGACGTGAAAGGAAGATGTTATGAAATTTAAGAAACTGGTCCTGACGGGCGCCGCAGGGCGCCTCGGCTCCTACCTGCGCGAGCCGCTGGCCGCCATGTGCGAGGAACTGGTCAGCTCCGACATCGCCGAGGACATTGGCAAGCTTTACGACGGTGAGCGTTATCAGAAGGCCGATCTGGCGAGCTACGACGAGGTCGCGGCCCTGATGGAGGGCGCCGACATGGTGGTGCATTTCGGGGCCATCGTGGACGAAAAACCCTTCATGGAACTCTTGGGCCCGAACTTCGTCGGCTCTTACAACGTCTGGGAAGCGGCCTATCAGGCGGGCGCACGGCGCGTCGTCTATGCCTCGTCGATCCATGCGGTGGGGATGCACAAAAAGGCCGATTTCATCGGCATTGATGCGCCTCACAAGCCCGACACTTTCTACGGCCTCGCCAAATGTTTCACCGAAGACCTCGGCTCCATGTATTGGGACAAGCGCCAGCTCGAATCCGTGCATCTGCGCATCCTGAGCGCGGCACAGGTCAACAACTCCCGCGCGCTTGGCTCGTGGCTCAGCTATGACGATCTGATCCAACTGGTGACCCGCGCGGTGGACACGCCCTCGGTCGGTTTCACGGTGATCTACGGCGTGTCGAACAACGACCGCGCCCCGGTGGACAACTCGAAAGCCTCCTTCCTCGGCTACCGCCCGAAGGACAACGCCGAGCAATTCGCCGAAAAAGTGCTGGCCGAGGAAGGCCCCGTGGACATCACCGACCCCGGCCAGATGTGCCACGGCGGCCCCTTCGCCAAGGTCGATCTGGGCGAAAGCGGCATCGCGCAGATGACCATCGTCGACGACAAGAAAGAGACCTAAGCGGCCAAACGAAAGGGACCGTCATGAAACTGCAAGACCTCGATATCATCGTGACGGCCCCGCCCGCCCCCGGCTGGGGCGGGCGCTATTGGATATTGGTCAAACTGACCACCGACGCCGGCGTAACCGGCTGGGGCGAATGCTATGCCGCCAGCGTCGGGCCCGACGCGATGCGCGCGGTGATCGAAGATGTCTTTGCCCGTCATATGCAGGGCGAAAACCCCGAGAATATCGAGTTGATGTTCCGCCGTGCCTATTCCGCAGGCTTCACCCAGCGGCCAGACCTGACCGTGATGGGCGCGTTTTCGGGGCTTGAGATCGCCTGTTGGGACATCTTGGGCAAGGACCGCGACCGCCCGGTGCATGCGCTGATCGGCGGGCGCACCAATGACCGGGTGCGCGGCTATACCTACCTCTACCCCCTGCCGCATCACAGCATGGCGGATTTCTGGACCTCGCCCGAGATGGCGGCGGAATCGGCGGCGGATTGCGTGGCGCGCGGCTATACGGCGGTGAAATTCGACCCCGCTGGCCCCTATACGCTGCGCGGCGGGCATATGCCTGCAATGTCGGACATCAGCACCTCAGCGGCGTTCTGCAAGGCCATCCGAGAGGCGGTGGGCGACCGCGCCGACCTGCTGTTTGGCACTCACGGGCAATTCACCACCGCGGGCGCAATCCGGCTGGGCCAAGCGATCGAACCCTATAGCCCGCTGTGGTACGAAGAGCCGATCCCGCCAGACGCGCCTGAGCAGATGGCCAAGGTCGCGCGCGGCGTGCGCGTCCCTGTGGCCACGGGCGAGCGGCTGACCACCAAGGCCGAGTTCGCGCCGCTGTTGCGGGCGGGCGCGGCGGAGATCCTGCAACCGGCCCTTGGCCGTGTGGGCGGCATCGCGGAGGCCAAGAAGATCGCCACCATGGCCGAGGTCTATAACGCGCAAGTGGCGCCGCATCTCTATGCCGGACCGGTGGAATGGGCCGCGAATGTGCAGCTTGCCACCGCGATCCCGAACATCCTGATGTGCGAATGTATTGAGACGCCGTTCCATGACCAATTGATCAAAGGGTCGATCCGGGTGGAGGACGGCTTCATCACCGCCCCCAAAGCGCCCGGTTTGGGGATCGAAGTCGATGAGGAACTCGCCCGCGCGCATCCTTACACAGGCGATGGCCTGCATCTGGAGATGCGCGAAGAGCCTTGCGATTATGTGAATGGGAATAATTTCCAAGGCGGCGCACCCGCGGATAGCCACTAGGCGCGCGTACCCGGCCCGGATTCAAGCCGCAGGCGCCGGGCCATCGCCTGCCCGCCCCCCGGGTAGGCGATTTGGCGGGGCTTGGCACAACTTCGCGAAGGCGCGCCGAGGTTGCACCATAAAGTGGCATAAGGCACCCGCGGATCGCCGACCCGCGGGCAGGCGCTGGCCCTCAGCTACCCCAACAGATCCCGCGCCGCAGCGACAATCCCCTCCCGCGAGGGCAGCGTCGCCGCATAAGCAGGCCCCGTGGCGATGAAACTGTCCTCCGCCGTCAGCCGAGCAAAGCGCTTCACACCACGCTCAGCCATCAGCGCCATCAGCGCCTCGGCCTGCCCGCCCGTGCGGCGGCATTCGTCGACGATCAGCACCGGACGATCCCCGATGGCCTCGATCAACGCATCCTCCGGCAAAGGCGCCAGCCAGCGCAGGTCGATTACCCGCGCATCGACGCCCGGCTCGGCCAGATCCCGCGCCGCCTGCTGGCTCAGGTAATGCCCGTTGCCATAGCTCACGATTGCCAGATCACCGCCCTCGCCCGTGACGCCGACCTCGCCCAACCCGATCCGCCGATCCGGGGCCGGGTAGGTCCGCATCCAGCCGCCATCCCCGGCCTCCATCAGGTCGCGCATCGGGTAAAGCGCGATGGGCTCGACAAAGACCACCACGCGCTGCTCTTCCAGCGCTAAACGGTGCGCTTCGCGCAGAATCATCGCCGCGTCGTCCCCTGCCGAGGGGCAGGCGATGACGATGCCCGGAATGTCGCGCAATACGGCCAGCGAGTTGTCGTTGTGAAAATGCCCGCCGAACCCTTTCTGATAGCCCAGCCCCGCGATGCGCAGCACCATCGGGTTGCTCCATTGACCGTTGGAGAAGAACGGCAGGGTCGCCGCCTCGCCGCGCAACTGGTCCTCGGCGTTGTGCAGATAGGCGAGGAACTGGATCTCCGGCATCGGTACGAAGCCGTTGTGCGCCATGCCGATGGCGAGGCCGAGGATGCTCTGCTCATCCAGCAGCGTGTCGATCACCCGACCGGGGCCAAAACGGTTCTGCAGCTTCTGGGTGACGCCATAGACCCCGCCCTTGCGACCTACATCCTCGCCCATCAGCATGGTCTCGGGGTGCGAAAGCATCAGGTCGTGCAGCGCCCAGTTGATCAGGCGCGACATGGGCTGGGGGTTGTCCATCTGCCCCATGTCGCTGCCAAAGGTCTCGGTCCGCGCCTCGGCGCTCGGCCCGTTGCTGGGCGCGCAGTCGCGCTTGGGCGGCACGAGGCTCGCCATGACGTCCGACGCCGTCTTCAGCCGGGGGCGTTTCACGACCTCGTCAGCCGCCTTCGCGACCGCTTCTTGCGTATCGCGGTAGATCACCAGCGCCTCCTCGGCAGACGCCCCAGCCTCCACCAGCAGCCGCGCGGAATGCAGCAGCGGATCGTTGGCCTCATCCGCCTCCACCTCAGCGCGGGGCAGATAGGAGGTCGCCACATCCGCCCCGGCATGGCCATAGAGCCGCACGGTGCGCAGGTGCAGGAAAGCCGGCTTGCGATGCACGCGCACGTAATCCGCCGCCGCCTTCGCCGCCGCATAGGCCGCGTGCAGATCGAGCCCCTCGCCCTCGAAATACTTCAACCCCGGCCGCGCCGACATCGACGCCTTGATCCATCCCGTCGGTGTCTTGGTCGAAATCCCGATGCCATTGTCCTCGCAAACGAAGAGCAGCGGCAGCGGCACGCCCTGCACGGCGGTCCAGCAAGCGGCATTGATCGCCCCCTGCGCGGTGGAGTGATTGGCCGAGGCGTCGCCGAAGCTGCACATGGCGATGCCGTCGCGCGGCAGGATTGCATGCTCGGGCCGGTGCCGCCGCGCCATGCCGATGGAATGCGCCGCCCCCACCGCCTTGGGCAGATGGCTGGCGATGGTCGAGGTCTGCGGCGGGATCATCAGCGGGCGCGAGCCCAACACCTTGTGCCGCCCCCCGCTGGTCGGATCCTCGGCAGAACAGGCAAAGCTGAGCAGCATGTCGCGCATCATGTCCTGCCCGCCGGTCTGATCGGCACGGGCGATCTGGAAGGCCGCATCGCGGTAATGCAGGAAAGCGATGTCATCGACGCGCAGCGCCGCCGCCACCGCTGCCATCCCCTCGTGGCCGGAGGAACCGATGGTGTAGAACCCCTGCCCCTCCTTCTGCATGACGCGGCTTTGCAGGTCGAGCGCCCGGCTCAGCACCTGCGCGCGGTAGAGCTGCTCCAACTGGTCGCGCTCCAGCGCCTTTTCGGAATGGGTGGAATCGGGAAAATCCCCCGCCGCGACGCGACGGAGGAAGTTCTCATGAACGATGGCAACGCGGTCCATGGGGCCTCTTGAAATAGAAATTAATCGCCCTCGGCGAAAGCATGTCGGCCAGAAAGAAAGGCGCCGCCCCTCTTTCTGGCCATAAGTATTTTCGGTGGCCGGGGGGAGTGCCCCCCGAAGCCAGTGTTTAGAAAAACGCCTGCAGACCGGTCTGGGCACGGCCCAGGATCAGTGCGTGCACATCATGGGTGCCCTCGTAGGTGTTCACCGTTTCGAGGTTCATCATGTGGCGGATCACCTGGAATTCACCGGAGATGCCGTTGCCGCCGTGCATGTCCCGCGACATCCGCGCCACGTCCAGCGCCTTGCCGCAGTTGTTGCGCTTGACGATAGAGATCATCTCGGGCGCGGCGTTGGCGGCATCCATCAGACGACCCACTTGCAGGGAGCCCTGAAGGCCGAGCGAAATTTCGGTCATCATATCCGCCAGCTTCTTCTGGAACAGCTGCGTTTGCGCCAGCGGCTTGTTGAACTGCTTGCGATCGAGACCGTATTGCAGCGCCGCGTGCCAGCAGAACTCGGCAGCACCCATCGCGCCCCAAGAGATGCCGTAGCGGGCGCGGTTGAGGCAGCCGAAGGGGCCTTTCAGACCCTGCACATTTGGCAGCAGCGCGTCTTCGCCGACTTCAACACCGTCCATGACGATTTCACCGGTGATCGAGGCGCGCAGGGACAGTTTGTTGCCCACTTTCGGCGCGCTGAGCCCCTTCATGCCCTTCTCCAGCACGAAGCCGCGAATCTTGCCGCCGTGGGCTTCGGACTTGGCCCAGACCACGAAGACATCGGCGATGGGGGAGTTCGAAATCCACATCTTGGAGCCGGTCAGCTTATAGCCATTCTCGGTCTTCTCGGCACGGGTCTTCATGCCGGCGGGGTCAGAGCCCGCATCGGGCTCGGTCAGACCAAAGCAGCCGATCCATTCGCCCGAGCAAAGCTTGGGCAGGTATTTCTGGCGCTGTTCTTCGGAGCCATAGGCATAGATCGGATACATGACGAGGCTCGCCTGCACCGACATCATCGACCGGTAGCCGCTGTCCACACGCTCGACCTCACGGGCGACGAGACCGTAGGACACATAGCTGCCGCCGAGACCGCCGTATTCCTCGGGGATGGTGACGCCGAGAAGGCCCATCTCGCCCATCTCCCGGAAGATCTCCGGGTCGGTCTTTTCTTCGGCAAAGGCTTCGATCACGCGCGGTTGCAGCTTTTCCTGCGCATAGGCGCGGGCGGAATCGCGGATCATGCGCTCGTCTTCGGTCAATTGGCTGTCGAGGCGGAAGGGATCCTGCCAGTCGAAGGTTCCGAGATCGGGTTTGTCCTTGGCGCGCAGCTTGGGGGCGTCAGCGGTCATGATGCATCCTTTCGGGTGATGTGATTTGCGGCAGTATTGCAAATCGGCAGCGCGAACTCTATCGCTGCTTTGTCCTGAGTTCATGAGAAAAAGTCATATGATCGCGCCGCGCCGCTTCCTGCCTTCGATCTCGGCCCTGCTGTCCTTCGAGGCGGTCGTGCGGCTCGACACCGCCACGGCAGCGGCGCAGGAATTGAACCTGACGCAGAGCGCGGTCAGCCGTCAGATCAAGACGCTGGAGGAACAACTGGGCGTTTCGCTCATGATCCGTCAGGGCCGCCGTCTAACCCCGACGCAGGCGGGATTGGATTATGTAACGCAGGTGCGCGACATCCTGAACCGGCTGGCGCAGGCCTCGGTCTCGGCCCGGACGAACCCTACGGGCGGCACGTTGAATCTGGCGATCCTGCCCGCCTTTGGCATGCATTGGCTGGCCCCGCGCCTGCGTGATTTCGCGCGGGATCACCCGGAGGTGACAGTGAACCTATCGACCCGGCTGCGGCCCTTCGCCTTTGCGGGCAGCCGATTCGACGCCGCCATTCATTTTGGTCATGAAGATTGGCCCGGCGTGCGCTACCTCCCGCTTTTGCCGGAAACGGTGGTGGCGGTCTGCGCGCCCGACCTGCTGCCCGCACCGTTGGAGGATGCACGCGACGTGCGCCATCTGCCGCTGCTTCATCTGGAGACCCGCCCGCGCGGATGGGCGCGCTGGCTATCCTCGCTCGGCGTGACGGATGAGCCCCCGGGCGGCATGATGTTCGACCAATTCTCGACCATGGCGCAGGCGGCCATTCACGGGCTGGGGGTGGCGCTGCTGCCGACCTTCTTCGCCCGCCCCTACCTGCGCGACGGGCAATTGGTGCTGGCCGCCTCGCCCACCACGCAAAGCATCGGGAACTACTACCTCGTCTGGCCTGACGACCGGGATGAGACGGCGGCGCTTGCGTCATTCCGTGGCTGGCTGGCCCAGCAGGCGGAGCCTGCGACGGCGGGGTGAGCCGCGCAAAGCTGGCCCAAGTTATGCCGCATTTACCTTGTATGAAACCGGCTAACCCGCCCGCATCGGGCGTTCCAAAGGAGCAGATGATGCTAAGTTCATACCGCAAAAGCACCGGCGCTCTGGCCCTTGCCCTGAGCCTCTGTGCCGCTGGCGCCATGGCCGAAAGCCGCAACGTGCTGATCGTCGACGGCGCCTATTTCCCATCGCTGTCCCATGTGCAGCCAGGCGATCAAGTGGTCTTCACCAATAACGCCACCGGCAGCCATACGATCACCGGCGAGGATGAGGTTTGGACCAGCGGCCCGATCCCCGTGAACGGCAGCTACACGCTCGACATCACCGCACAGACTCCGACGCGTTTCAGCGGGCAGACTTTGGAAGAGCCTGCTTTCGAAGGGGCGATCAGCTTCGACTGAGCCCGCACCGGTTTCAGCCGTTCAAAGCCCCGCTTGCGACAGCGGGGCTTTGTCGTTTCAGCGCTTGGCCTTATTGGGCAAAAACGCGGTCCATATCGGCGAACCCCTTGACCTCGATCGGGTTGCCCGACGGGTCGCGGAAGAACATGGTCGCTTGCTCGCCCGGCTCCCCTTCGAAACGCAGCGAAGGTTCGATCACGAAGTCGACCTCTGCGCCCTTCAGCCGCTCCGCCAGCGCCTTCCAATCCTCCATCCGCAGGACGACGCCCAGATGCGGCATAGGCACCATATGCTCACCGACCTTGCCAGTGGCCTCTGTCTTGAAAGGCTCACCCAGATGCATGGAGATCTGGTGGCCGAAAAAGGAATAATCGACCCAAGTTTCGGTCGACCGGCCTTCGGTGCAGCCCAGCACATCGCCGTAGAAGGCGCGGGTCTCATCAAGGTCGCGGACGTTATAGGCAAGGTGGAAGGGGGTGAGCATAGCGGTCTCCTGTTTGGTTACCGCATGTGTATCCCTTGGCGGGAGAGGTGCAAGGGGCTGGCTTGCGGGGGACGCGCAGCTTGGGCATCAGCCCGAAAGCAAGGGCCCTGCCCGGCTATTCCTAAACAAAAAGGGCGCGCCCCGCTGGACGCGCCCTCTCGCTAAGGCCCGAGGCCCTTACTTCATCTTGATGCGGCCATCGGTGTAGGGCTTGTAGCTGCCGTTCTTCGCCAGATACTCCGCTGTCACATCCGCCAGATCGGGGCCGAAGTCATAGGCATTCTCGGCGTCCTTAAACATCGCGTAGCCGTCGCCGCCATTGCGGACATAGTTGTTGGACACGGCGCCATAGGTCTTTTCGGGATCAATCGGTTCGCCGCCCACCATCACATCGCTGATGCGGCTGCCGGGCTCGGCCTTGGGATCAAAGGTATAAGACATGCCCGCCACCTGCGGGAAACGGCCCGCGCCGTCTTCCAACTGGCTTACCCCGTTTTCCAAGGCTTCGATCAGGGTCGCACCGCTGATCTGGAAGGTCGAAAGCGTGTTCTGGAACGGCAGCACGGTCAGCACTTCGCCCATGGTCACCTCACCCGCGTCGATGGATGCACGCAAGCCGCCCGCGTTGGAGATCGCCACGTCGATGCCCTGATCCTTCACCCGGTCCAGCATCGCGTCGGAGACGAGGTTGCCCATCGCACATTCCTGCGCGCGGCAGATGTCACGGCTGCCTTCGATGGTTTCCGACGTCTCGGCCACGACCTTCTGGCGCAGCTCCTCCAGCGGGGCGGCGCGTTCGGCCACCAGATCGACCGTCGCCTGATCCTCTTCGACTGAGGCGTCGAGCAGGATCGGATCGCCGGAAATCGCGGTCACCTCCCCCGCGTCGTCGAAGGTGACATTCACCTCGCCCAGATATTTGCTGTAGGCATAGGCCTGCACGATCGGCACGTCGTTGACCATGGTCGGGTAAGCGCCCTCGGCCCGCTCTTCGCTGTTGCTCAGAAGCGTGTGGGAATGGCCGCCGACGATCAGGTCGACGCCGGTCAACTCCTCGGCCAGCCGCTTGTCGCCCGCCAGCCCGATGTGGGTGAGCAGGATGATCTTGTTAACCCCATCCTCGGTCAGCGCATCGATCTCGGCCTGTGCCGCATCCGCTGCGGGAGAGAAGATCACCTCCGCCCCGGGCGAAGAGGTTTCGGGCGTGTCTTCGGCAAGGACGGAGACGATGCCGATCCGCTCTCCACCAACCTCAACCACGGTGGATTTGCCGATCTCGCCCTCCAGCCCCTCTACACCGCCCACGTCGATATTGGCCGAGAGCACGGGGAAATCGACCTGTGCCACGAAATCGGCCAGCCCCTCGGGGCCGTCGTCAAACTCGTGGTTGCCCACGGCCATCACGTCATAGTCGAGCTTCGACATGAACTCGGCTGCCATGTCGCCCTTGTAGCGCGTGTAGAAAAGCGAGCCTTGGAACCAGTCGCCCGCATCCAGCAGCAGGTGGTTCTCTCCGGCGCGTTCACGGGCGGCTTCGATGGCGGAGACCATTCGCGCGACACCGCCAAAGCATTTGCCCTCGGCATTGTCCTCGGCGCTGCAGGGGCCGTCATATTTGCTGATCGGCTCAAACCGGTCATGGAAATCATTGGTATGCAGAATGGTCAGATTATACTCTGCCGCCGCCATGCCGCTGGTCAAAGCCAGCGCAGCGGTCGCGGTCAGGAATCGTTTCATGATAGTTCCCCTGTTGCTTGTTATGCCGGTATCGTGGCGCGGGGTTTGGCCCGTGTCAAAGGTCATATGACCTGCCCTATGGTCACCCGCGGGTCTTGACCCCGCCCCGCCCGGCGGGCATCAGAAGCCATGCTGATTTTCAAAATATTCCGCGCGGACGAATGGGCTGCGCTGCGCAAGAACGGGGTCTCGGACGGGGCGCCGATCGATGTCACCGATGGCTATGTGCATTTCTCCACCGCCGAACAGGCGGCGGAAACCGCAGCCAAACATTTCAAGGGGGAGGACGGCCTGTTCCTGCTCGCGCTTGAGGCCGACGCTCTGGGCGATGCGCTGAAATGGGAGCCCTCGCGCGGCGGCGCGCTTTTCCCCCATCTCTACCGCCCACTCAAGATCGAGGATGTGGTCTGGGCGCAGCTCCTGCCGCTGGTGGATGGCGTGCATGAATTCCCCGCAGGATTGGGCGAGGCCAGCAAATGACGCCGCTCTTGGAAAAGCTGGGCCTGCAGGCGCTGCACCGGGTCGATCCCGAAGCGGCGCACGGTCTGGCGATCCGCGCGCTGCGCGCAGGGCTTGCGCCCGCGCCGGGGCCGCAGACTTCGGCGCGGCTGCACACCACGCTTGCCGGGCTGGACCTGCCGAACCCTCTCGGGTTGGCGGCGGGGTTTGACAAGAATGCCACCGCGATCGCCCCCCTTTCCCGCGCCGGTTTCGGCTTTGTCGAAGTGGGGGCCGCCACGCCCCTGCCCCAGCCCGGCAATCCGCGCCCGCGCCTGTTTCGCCTGACCGAGGATCGCGCCGCGATCAACCGTTTCGGCTTTAACAACGAGGGGATGGAGGCGATCTGCGCCCGGCTTTCGCGCCGCGGCGCGGGGGTGCCGGTGGGGCTGAACCTTGGTGCGAACAAGACCAGCGCGGACCGGGCCGCCGACTTTGCCCGCGTGATGACCGCCGCGCGCAATCACGTCGATTTCGCGACGGTCAATGTCTCCTCCCCCAATACCGAGAAGCTGCGCGACCTTCAGGGTAAAGCGGCGCTCTCGGCCCTGCTCGAAGGGGTGATGGACGTGCGCGGCGCCACGCCGGTTTTCCTGAAAATCGCCCCCGATCTCAGCGAAGCCGAGATTGAGGATGTGGCCGAGGTTGCCCAAAATTCGGGCGTTGCTGCCATCATCGCGACCAATACCACGCTTGACCGGACCGGCCTTGCCAGCGCCCATGCAGGCGAGGCGGGTGGTCTGTCCGGTGCGCCGTTGTTCGACCGCTCGACCCGCGTCTTGGCGCGGCTGGCGGGGCTGACGGATATTCCGCTGATCGGCGTCGGCGGGGTGTCGGACGCGCAGACCGCCTATGCCAAGATCTGCGCCGGGGCCTCTGCCCTGCAACTTTACACCGCGCTGGTCTTCGGCGGTCTCGGACTGGTGCGAGAGATCACCACCGGGCTGGATGCACTCTTGGCCCGCGATGGTTTTGCCAGCGTGGCCGAGGCCGTGGGCAGCAAACGCGAGGATTGGCTATGATCACCCTATGGCATAACCCGCGCTGCTCGAAATCGCGGCAGACGCTGGCGCTGATCGAAGCGGCGGGGGTGGAGGTAACCCTCCGCCGCTACCTCGAAGATGCGCCGACACGGGATGAGGTCATCGCCGCCCGCGACACCCTTGGCTTGCCTGCGATCAAGATGATGCGGACGGGCGAGAAGCTGTTCAAAGAGTTGGGTCTGTCCAAGGACAGCCCCGAAGAGACCCTGATCGATGCCATGGCCGCCCATCCGATCCTGATCGAGCGCCCCATCGCCTTTAGCACTGGCCGCGCCGTGATCGGCCGCCCGCCCGAAGCGGTGCAGGCGCTGCTCTAGCCCGCCGCGCGCTCCAACGCCGGATAGCGCAGCGCCAAGGTGATGCCGCGCACCACGAAGGACACCAGAAGCGATATCCAAAGCCCGTGATTGCCCAGGCTTGGCACCAATGCCAGCGCCGTCACGGCATAGATCAGAAACGACACAAGCATCATATTGCGCATGTCGCGCGACCGCGTGGCGCCGATGAAGATACCGTCGAACATATAGGCCGCACAACCCAGCAGCGGCGCCGCGATCATATACGGCAGATAGACCCGGGCGAGCTCTTGCACCTGCGGGGCCTTGGCCATCATGTCGATGATCGCGCCGCCGCTGACGGCAAAGACCACCGCCAACAGCAGGCTAACCAACAGCGCCCAAGCGGAGGTCAGCACCGCCCCGCGCCGCAGGACATCGCGCTGCCCCGCGCCGTAGGCCCGGCCAATGATCGCCTCGGCGGCGAAGGCGAAACCGTCCAGCCCGTAGGAGGTGATCATCAGGAATTGCAGCAGCACCTGATTGGCCGCCAAGGTCACATCGCCCAAGCCCGACCCCATGAAGAGGAAGGAGACAAAGATCGCCTGCAACAAAAGCGAGCGGATCAGGATATCGGTGTTTACCTGCATCATGCGCGTCCAGCGCGGCCCGTCAAAGACCTGCGCCCAATCGCGCCACGCCACCCCTGCGAAAGCCGCGCGGCAGAACCACAGGCCCAAGGCCGCCCCGCTCCACTCTGCAAGGAAGGTGGCGATGGCGACGCCTTCGACACCCCAACCGAGGCCCAGCACAAACCACAGGTCCAGCAGAATGTTCAGCCCGTTCATCCAGACCTGCAACACAAGCACGGCGCGGCTGCGCTCCTGCGCGATGAGCCAGCCGGTGATCGCATAGATCGAGATCGCGGCGGGGGCAGACCAGATGCGGATCGCCATATACTGCCGCGCCAGCCCCTCGACCTCGGGCGATCCGGGGGAGATTTGGAAGGCGCCCCAGAAAAGTGGAAACTGCAGCGCCATCAGCGCCAGCCCGGCCCCCGCGCCGATCATCAGCCCGCGCGTCAACAGCGCTGCGACCTCGCTCTCTTCGTCATTGCCCGCCGCCTGCGCGGTAAGGCCCACGGTGCCCATCCGCAGAAAGCCGAAAATCCAGTAAAGCGCCGAGAGGATGATCGCCCCCAAGCCCACCGCGCCGATGGGGGCGGCGGCGCCCATCTGCCCCACCACGCCGGTATCGACCGCGCCGAGGATCGGCACGGTGGCGTTGGAGATGACAATGGGAACCGCGATCTTGAGCACGCGGCGGTGGGTCACCACATCGCGCGCCGCCAGCGTGCCACGCTCAACCGCGCGCACCTCTGCGTCGGTCAGCGGCTCGGTCTCTGATTGCGGCTCAGCCACGCCGTTGCGGCATCAGGAAATGGCCCGTGGCCTGCGCAAAAATACGGCTGCGGTTGTCCTGCCATGCCTCGACATGGACACTGGCGTAGCGCCGGCCCGAGCGGTTGATCCGCGCCCGCGCATAGGCATCGCGCGGCAGGCCCGACCGCAGGTAATCCACGGTGAAATCGATCGTCTTGGGCAGCCGGGGCAGATGGTCGGCATCCAGATTGTCCAGATCAAGCGCGCCGCTTTCCATATCTTCCCAGATCAGCCCCCAGCTGAGGGTGATGATCGCGGTCGCCTCAAGAAAGGCCGCCGTGGCCCCGCCATGCAGGGCAGGCAGGATCGGGTTGCCGATCAATTGTTCGGAAAAAGGCATGATGCCGGTCAACTCATCGCCACGACGCTCGAACTCGATGCCCAGAAAGCGGATATAGGGCACACCTTCGACCATGGCGCGCAGCACCCCGTCGCGGCGTTGCTTGATGACCTGAACCGGCTCCGGCTTGCGATGCTTGGTCATTTATGGCCCTCCACGGTGAAAGTGCCGGTCGCTGTGGCGACAAGGTTGTCGGCGTCCTCATCCGTCGTCGTGGCCCGCACGAAGGCGACCGAACGGGTGACGTGATAGCAGGTCGCGCGGGTGATGATCGTCTGCCCCGGTGTGGCGGCGCGCAGATATTCGATCCTGAGATCCATCGTAGCGGTGGCCGCGGGGTTGCTCGGGTGGCTCATCACCGCAGCCCCGCAGCAGGTGTCCATCAGGGCCGAGACCGCGCCACCGCTGATCACACCGGTCTTTGGGTCGCCGATCAGCTTGTCGTCATAGGGCATGGTAATCACAGCCGAACCATCGCCCAACTCCTGCAACTCCATCCCCAATGCCATGGAATGGGGCAGCGCCTGAATGAACTGTCGCGCCAGCTTTAATTTGTCGGACATGCAACCCAACCCTCTGCCTCTGGTTTTGTCCTTTATCAGGGCGAGATAGCCAAAGGGCAAGACCGCCTGTTGCGCATCCCCGCGCCTGACCATAGTTTGCCGGAAGGGAGAAGATGCTTTGGACGATGAACGCCTGACATTCAAAGAGATGTGCGCGGCATTTGACGTGACGCCACGCACGTTGCGCTATTACGAGTATATCGAATTGCTGCAACCGCACCGTGAGGGGCGCTCGCGTTTCTATGGCCCGCGCGAACGGGCGCGGATGAAGCTGATCCTGCGCGGCCGCAAGTTCGGCTTCGCGCTGGAGGACATCCGCCAGTGGCTGCTGATCTACGAGAAAGAGGGCACCGAGGCGCAGATGCGCACTTGGGTCACCATGGCCGATGGGCAGTTGGAAGAACTGGCCGAGCAGCGCCGCCAGTTGGACGAAGCCATGGCGGAATTGCAAAAGCTGCGCGACGACACCGCCGCGGCCATCGCCTCGGACAAGAGCTGAGCGGCTGGCTGAGCGG
Organism: Sulfitobacter sp. 1A13679; assembly: GCF_043557115.1. Classification (NCBI taxonomy): domain Bacteria; kingdom Pseudomonadati; phylum Pseudomonadota; class Alphaproteobacteria; order Rhodobacterales; family Roseobacteraceae; genus Sulfitobacter; species Sulfitobacter sp. 1A13679. The sequence goes on along the minus strand of NZ_JBIFFO010000022.1, from coordinate 51,344 downwards.
CGGGCTCAGCGGCTGTTGCGCTGCGCCAACTGCCCGATGAGCATCTGCAAATCCGCCGTGATGCGGATGAGATCGGACACCACATCCGCGCTCGCGTCTCCGGCCAAATCGAATGCGCCGTTTTCGATGGTCTCGGACGCGCCTTTCAGCTCTGCAACCACGCGCGCGCGCGTTTCTGCCACGGAACCGCTTTCAGCCCCGCTACCTGTCTGCTCTTGTTTTTCTGACATGCCTGGTGCCTCTTTAGGTCGAGCGCCCGCACCTACAGCCCCCACGACGTGGGGTCATGTCACGCAGTCACGCGACAGCGACGCGAGGTCAACCTTGCCCTAGGGCGCGCCCTCTTTCGGGCGGCGCAGCAGCCCCGCGCCGAGCCCGCGAATGGCCGCGGTGGTGCGGTCGTTCACGTCAAGCTTGGAGAAGATGCGCCGCACGATCGTATCGACCGTATGAGGCGAAATCCCAAGTATTTCGGCGATGACGCCATTGCTCTTGCCAGTAGCGATCCACTCCAGCACCTCGACCTCGCGCGGGGACAAGCCGAAATCCCGCGGCGATTGGCTTTCGGCCAAGACGCAATAGCGCAGATGCGCGATCTGGGCGGCGCTGAGAAGTTTGTACAACGCCTCCGGCGACAGACGCGCCTGTTTGGCGGCAAACCCCAGTCCTACCACGGCGGAATCCCTGCCCGGGCCATGCACCCTAAGCGAAATGCCATCATTCGGATAGCGCCGCATCAACCCTTTCATATAGTGATCTTCCGCAGTGGTGAGCCGCACGGTGCGGGCCACATCCGACCAGTAGATCGGCATCACCTGCTGCCGGGCTAGCGCCTCCACCGGGCTTTCGCGCAGCTTCTCTATGTCCAGAAACTGCGAATGCCACTGCGGCCCCTCTGCGCCATTGCTGTCGAACTGATAGAGGATCGCAGGCGCGCCGGGGCTGTCCCCGTGATAGCTGACCAGATCAATTCCAAGACCTTGATAATAGGCAAGGCCGCAAGCCAGAAGACGCGCCGCGGAGGTGGCGTTTTGCGCACAGTGAACCAATCCGTCCAACGTCTCCGGCCCGCTTTGATCGAGGTTTGCCATCTCCCACCCGTTCTAATGCCCTGCGCCATGGCGGCGGCGCACGCCCATCATCCTTTCAAACCTAAAGGAAATTACCCTGCGCATAAAGTGACGCAACGTATCACTTACGTCAACGTCAACTCCCATTGTATCAGAAATGCCAGCCCCCAACTGAAGTCATGAAACGACGATTGGAGAGTGATGAGATGACCGCCGACACGCTGACCATTCGCCAGATGTGCGACGCTTTCGAAGTAACCCCCCGCACCCTGCGGTTCTACGAAGCGAAAGAGCTGCTCTTCCCATTGCGCGAGGGCCAGAAACGCCTATTCACTAAAAGCGATCGCGCCCGGCTCAAGCTGATCCTGCGCGGCAAGCGCTTTGGCTTCAGCCTCGAAGAAATCCGCCAGTTGCTCGACCTTTATCATATGGGCGACCAGCAGCAGACGCAGATCGCTGCCGCCTATGAGATCGCCCGCGCCCGTCTGGCCGACCTCGAGTCGCGCCGCGAAGAGCTGAACGAGGCCATCGAAGACCTCAAGGACCAGTTGAAATGGGGGGAAAAGATGATCGCCTCCATGAACCAACCCCGCCGCGCCGCCGAATAACCCCGGCGACGCCGCCCCTCACATCCATAAAAAGACGACCCGGAGAGCAAAGATGCCCAGTTACACAGCCCCCACCAAAGACCTGCAATTCGTTCTGCACGACGTGCTGAAGGTGACCGAAAGCAAGACCCCCGGCTATGATGAGTTGGAGCCTGATTTCACCTCCGCCATCCTCGAAGAGGCGGGCAAGCTCACCTCCGAAGTACTCGCCCCGCTGAACGTCGTGGGCGACAAGGAAGGCTGCCGTTTGGAAAACGGCGTCGTCTACACGCCCAAAGGGTTTAAGGAAGCCTTTGAAAAGGTGAAAGAAGGCGGCTGGCCCGGCCTCGACATGCCCGAACAATACGGTGGGCAGAACATGCCCTATGTCCTCGGCACCGCCGTGGGCGAGATGTTCTCCGCCGCGAACCAAGCTTTCACCATGTATCAAGGTCTGACCCACGGCGCCGCCTCGGCGATCCTAGCCCATGGCACCGACGCGCAGAAAGACACCTACCTGCCCAAGATGGTCTCCTGCGAATGGACCGGCACCATGAACCTGACCGAGCCGCATTGCGGCACCGATCTGGGCCTAATGCGCACCAAGGCGGCCCCGCAGGACGATGGCAGCTACAAGATCTCTGGCCAGAAGATCTTCATCTCCTCGGGTGAGCATGACATGGCCGACAACATCATCCACCTCGTGCTGGCCAAAATCGAAGGCGGGCCTGAGGGCATCAAGGGCGTGTCGCTCTTCATCGTGCCGAAGTTCATGGTCAACGAAGATGGGTCTTTGGGGGAGCGTAACGGCGTCTCCGTCGGCTCCATCGAAGAAAAAATGGGCATCCACGGCAACTCGACCTGCGTGATGAACTACGACGGCGCCACCGGCTATCTGCTGGGGACCGAACACAAGGGCATGCGCGCCATGTTCACCATGATGAACGAAGCCCGCGTTGGCGTCGGCATGCAGGGTCTGGCTCAGGCCGAGGTGGCCTATCAAAACGCGCTGGAATACGCCAAGGACCGCCTGCAAGGCCGTGCCGTTACCGGTGCCGTCGCCCCCGAAAAGCCCGCCGACCCGCTGATCGTGCATCCCGACATCCGCCGTTCGCTGATGGACCAGAAAAGCTTTGTCGAAGCCGCCCGTGCCTTCATCCTCTGGGGGGCCACGATGATCGACGCGGCGCACCGCGCCGAGGACAAGGACGCCGACGGCCTCGTCTCGCTGCTCACCCCGGTCATCAAGGGCTTCCTGACCGACCAAGGATACGACATGACCGTGAAGGCGCAGCAGGTCTACGGCGGCCACGGCTATATCGAGGAATGGGGCATGTCCCAATTCACCCGCGACGCCCGCATCGCCCAGATCTACGAAGGCGCCAATGGCGTGCAGGCGCTTGACCTCGTGGGCCGCAAACTGGCGCAGGACGGCGGCAAGCACGTCATGGCCTTCTTCGACCTCGTGAAGGGCTTCATCAAGGACAACGCGGGCCAAGACGCCGAATTTGACGCGGCCTTCCTTGAACCCCTGAAGGCGGCCAGCAAGGACCTGCAATCGGCGGGCATGTACTTCATGCAGAACGGCATGAAGAACCCAAACAACGCGCTCGCCGGGTCCAATGACTTCATGCATATGTTCGGTCATGTCTGCCTCGGCCTGATGTGGGCCAAGATGGGTCTGGCGGCGAAAGAAGCATTGAAGAACGGCAGCGGCGACGCCACCTTCTACGAGACCAAGTTGGCCACCGGCCGCTACTATATGGCGCGCCAACTGCCCGCCACGGCCCTGCACCTGACCCGCATCCAATCGGGCGCGGATACGGTCATGGCGCTGGAGGCCGCAAACTTCTAAAACGGGGGGTGGGGGCAAGCCCCCACCCTGCCCAACACCCGGAGAGACCATGCCCAAACGCTTCCGCCTGACCCGCCGCTTCCCCGTCGCCATGACCGAAGAAGGCTACCGCAGGCTGAAGAAGTTCAGCACGGATGCAGGTCTTGATGAGGGGGAAGCGCTGTCGTTCCTGTTCGAGAATTTCAACTCGGTCATGAACGAAGAAAACCTGATCGCGCGGCTGCGCCTGTTCAACGCCGAACTGGACGCCCGCAAACGCTGAACCCTTGGGGAGGGGGCCAGAAGATGCAGACCAAAACATCCAGCTGGATGACCGACGAACACCAGATGATCGCCGATATGACGGCGCAGTTCATCAATACCGAATGGGCGCCCAAGTTCGAGAAATGGCGCAAACAAGGCCAGATGGACCGTGACACATGGGCCCAAGCCGGTGAACTGGGCCTGCTCTGCCCCTCGGTGCCCGAGGAATACGGCGGCGCTGGTGGCGACTTCGGCCATGAGGCCGCGATCCTCATCGAAGGCTCCCGCGCCAACCTCGCCTCCTGGGGCCACGGCATCCACTCCGGCATCGTGGCGCATTACATCCTCGCCTATGGCACCGAGGACCAGAAACAACGCTGGCTGCCTAAGATGGTCTCGGGCGAGCTGGTCGGCGCATTGGCGATGACTGAACCCTCGACCGGCTCGGACGTGCAGCGCATCAAGACCAAGGCGATCCGCGAGGGCAACGCTTACAAACTCTCGGGCCAGAAGACCTTCATCACCAACGGCCAGCACGCCAACCTGATCATCGTGGCCGCCAAGACCGACCCCAAGGAAGGCTCCAAGGGCGTCAGCCTCGTCGTCGTGGAAACCGACAAGGCCGAAGGTTTCCAGCGCGGCCGCAACCTCGACAAGATCGGCCTGCATGCCGCCGACACCTCCGAGCTCTTCTTCGACAATGTCGAGATCCCACCCGAAAACATCCTCGGCCAGGACGAGGGCCAGGGCTTCTACCAGATGATGCAGCAACTGCCGCAGGAACGCTTGATCATCGGCTGCGGCGCGGTGGGCGCGATGGAAGGCGCCGTGGCGCGCACCATCCAATACTGCAAGGAACGCGAAGCCTTCGGCGGCCCGCTGACCCAGTTCCAGAACACCCGCTTCCAACTCGCCGAGGTCAAAACCAAGACCGCGGTGGCCCGCGCCTTCCTCGACGAATGCATTAGCGAACACCTGCGCGGCGAACTCAGCGTCGACAAGGCAGCGATGCAGAAATACTGGCTCACCGACACCCAAGGCGAGGTGCTGGATGTCTGCTTGCAGATGCACGGCGGCTACGGCTTCATGCAGGAATATGCCGTGGGCGAAATGTGGGCCGATGCGCGGGTGCAGCGCATTTACGGCGGCACCAATGAGATCATGAAGGAACTGATCGCGCGCAACCTCTAGCCGTGCGCGGGTTTAAACACCGGCGCAGAGGTATTTGAAAAAGGATGAAGATAAGGCGCCCCCTGCCCCCTTCATCCTTTCACAAATACCTTCCGACATTTCAGCGGGCGTCGACAGAAGAGGAGGAATGACAGGTGACCATACAGCTTTATTGCTTTGGCGAATCGGGCAACGCCTACAAGGCGGCGCTTGCGCTCGAATTGTCCGGGCTCGACTGGGAGCCGGTGAAGGTGGACTTCTTCGGCGGCGAGATGCGCCAGCCCGACTACCGCGCGCAGATCAACAACATGGGTGAGGCGCCGGTGATGATCGACGGCGATCTGCGGCTCACCCAATCGGGCGTGATTCAAGATTACGTTGCGGAAAAGTCGGGCAAATTCGGCGGGCGCGACGCGACGGAACGGCGCGAAATCCTGCGGTGGGTGCTATGGGATAACCACAAGCTTAGCTCCGTTGCCGGGATGACCCGTTTTCTGATGAACTTCCTGCCCGAAGACAAGCGCCCCGCCGAGGTCATCGCCTTCAACCAGGGCCGGCTTAAGGCCGCCTACGGCGTGCTGAACGACCATCTCGACGGCCGCGATTGGATCGCGGGCGACGACATCACCAACGCGGACCTCAGCTGCTGCGGGTATCTTTATTACCCCGAGCCTTTCGGTTTCGACCGCAGCGACTGGCCCCATATCGACGCGTGGCTTACGCGTCTGAGCGAAACACCGGGCTGGAAAGCCCCCTATGATTTGATGCCCGGCAGCCCTGCTGACCGCGCCTGACCCGGAGGACATGACATGACCCAAGACGTATACATCTACGACGCCCTGCGCACCCCGCGCGGCAAGGGCCGCAAGGACGGCGCCCTGCACGAGGTGACCTCGCTGCGGCTCTCGGCCCAGACCTTGAACGCCGTCAAGGAGCGCAACAACCTCGAAGGCCATGCCGTCGAGGACGTGATCTGGGGCAACGTCACCCAGGTGATGGAACAGGGCGGCTGCCTGGCCCGCTCGGCGGTGCTGGCCTCGGACCTTGATGAGCGCATCCCGGGTCTGGCCATCAACCGCTTCTGCGCGTCGGGCATGGAGGCCGTGAACCTCGCTGCGAACCAAGTCAAAGGCGGCGCGGGCAACGGCTATATCGCCGGCGGTGTGGAGATGATGGGCCGCGTGGCCATGGGCAGCGACGGGGCGGCCATCGCCGTGGACCCGACGCTGGCGATGGAGAAATACTTCGTGCCGCAGGGCATCTCGGCGGACATCATCGCCACCGAGTTCGGCTTTTCGCGCGACGAGGCCGACCAACTGGCCATGCAGTCCCAGCAGCGCGCCGCGCGGGCCTGGGAAGAGGGCCGCTTCGACAAATCCGTCATCACCGTGCGTGACCAGAACGGCCTCGCGATCCTCGACCGCGACGAATACATGCGCCCGCAGACCGACATGCAGAGCCTTGGCGGCCTGAACCCCGCCTTCCAGCAGATGGGCGAGGTCATGCCCGGTTTCGACAAGGTCGCGCTGATGAAATACCCGCATCTTGAGCGGATCAACCACATCCACCACGCGGGCAACTCGTCGGGCATCGTCGACGGCGCCGCCGCGGTGTTGATCGGTAACAAGGAGTTCGGCGAGCAGCATGGGCTGAAGCCCCGCGCCCGCATCCGCGCCACCGCCAAGATCGGCACCGATCCCACCATCATGCTGACCGGCCCGGTGCCGGTGACCGAGAAGATCCTCAAGGACAACGGCATGACGATCGGCGACATCGATCTGTTCGAGGTCAATGAGGCCTTCGCCGCCGTGGTGCTGCGCTTCATGCAGGCCTTCGACGTGGACGACAGCAAAGTGAACGTGAACGGCGGCGGCATCGCCATGGGCCACCCCCTGGGCGCCACCGGCGCCATGATCATCGGCATCCTGCTTGATGAGATGGAGCGCGCCGACAAGGAAGTGGGGCTGGCCACGCTCTGCATCGCGTCGGGCATGGGCGCCGCCACCATCATCGAGCGCGTGTGAGCCGCGAAGGGAGCAAGAGAATGACCGATTTCACAATGAACAAGGATGCCGAAGGCATCGCCACCATCACCTGGGACGTGCCGGGCAAGAGCATGAACGTCATGTCCTTCGAGGGTCTGCGCGATCTGGAAAAGCACATCGACGACGCGCTGGCCGATGATGCCGTCAAGGGCATCGTCATCACCTCCGGCAAGGAAGGCTCCTTTGCCGGGGGCATGGACCTGAACCTGCTAGCCAAGATGAAGGAAGACGCGGGCGACGATCCGGCCAAGGGGCTTTTCGAGGGCACGATGCAGATGCACGCCTTGCTGCGCAAGATCGAGCGCGCGGGCATGGACCCCAAGACCAACAAGGGCGGCAAGCCCGTGGCCTGCGTGATCCCCGGCACCGCCGCGGGCATCGGTCTGGAACTGCCGCTGGCCACGCATCGCACCTTTGCCGCCGACAACCCCAAGGCGCGCATCGGCCTGCCGGAGATCCTCGTGGGCATCTTCCCGGGTGCGGGCGGCACCACGCGGATGGTGCGCAAGCTCGGCGCCATGGCGGCCTCGCCCTTCCTTCTGGAAGGCAAGATGGTCGCCCCCGCCGCCGCGCAGAAGGCCGGGATCATCGATGAGGTCAGCGAAGACCCGATGGCCGCGGCGCGCGACTGGGTACTGAACGCCAAGGACGCCGATCTGGTGAAACCCTGGGATGCCAAGGGCTACAAGATGCCCGGCGGCGCGCCCTACCACCCGGCAGGCTTCATGACCTTCGTCGGCGCCAACGCGATGGTTAACGGCAAGACCCAAGGTGTCTATCCGGCGGCCAAGGGGCTTTTGTCGGCGGTCTACGAAGGTGCGCTGGTGCCCTTCGACACAGCGCTCAAGGTCGAGGCGCGTTGGTTCACCAACGTGCTGATGAACCCGTCGTCGGGCAACATGATCCGCTCGCTCTTCCTTAACAAGGAGGCGCTGGAGAAAGGCGCCGTGCGTCCCGAAGGCGTGCCGGACCAGCGCGTGAAGAAACTGGGCGTGCTGGGGGCGGGCATGATGGGTGCCGGCATCACGCTGGTTTCGGCGCAGGCCGGGATCGAGGTGGTGCTGATCGACCAGACGCAGGAGGCCGCGGACCGCGGCAAGGCCTATACCGAGGGCTATTTCGACAAGGGCATCGCCCGTAAGAAAGCCACGCCCGAGAAGAAGGCCAAGGCGCTCGATCTGATCACCGCCACCACCGATCTCGAGGCGCTGAAGGGGTGTGATTTGATCATCGAGGCGGTCTTCGAAGACCCCAAGGTGAAGGCCGAGATGACCCAAAAGGTCGAAGCCGTGATCCCCGAGGATTGTATCTTTGCCTCCAACACCTCGACCCTGCCGATCACCGATCTGGCCAAAGCGTCGAGCCGCGCGGAGCAGTTCATCGGCATTCACTTCTTCTCGCCGGTCGAGAAGATGCTGCTGGTGGAGATCATCAAGGGGCAAGAGACCGGTGACCGGGCCGTGGCCAAGGCGCTCGATTACGTGCGCCAGATCCGCAAGACCCCGATCGTGGTCAACGACGCGCGTTTCTTTTACGCCAACCGTTGTATCATTCCTTACATCAACGAGGGTGTGCGCATGGTGCAGGAGGGTGTCGAGCCTGCGCTGATCGAGAATGCCGCGAAGCTGGTTGGGATGCCGCTCGGCCCGCTCCAGTTGATGGACGAGACCTCGATCGATCTGGGCGCCAAGATTGCCCGGGCGACCAAGGCGGCGATGGGTGATGAATACCCCAACGACGACATCGACCCGCTGGTGTTCTGGATGGAAGAGGAAGGCCGTCTGGGCCGCAAGGCCAACGCCGGTTTCTACAGCTATGATGCCAAGGGCAAACGCGAGGGTCTGTGGCAGGGCATGGGGGACAAGTACCCCGTCGCCGATGAGCAACCCGAAATGATCGAGGTGCAGCACCGCTTGCTGTTCTCGCAGACCTTGGAAGCCGTGCGTGCGCTGGAGGAAGGTGTCTTGATGGATATCCGGGAGGGCGACGTCGGCGCGATCCTCGGCTGGGGCTTTGCGCCGTGGTCGGGTGGCCCGCTGAGCTGGCTCGACATGATCGGCGCGCCCTACGCGGCGGAGCGTTGTGACGAGTTGACCGAGAAATACGGTGAGCGTTTTGCCTGTCCGGACCTGCTGCGCGATATGGCGCAGAAGAACCAGAGTTTCTACGGACGGTTCAACCCGGACGCCAAGGCGGCGTAAGGGAGAGAGGGGGCGCTTCGGCGCCCCTTTTTATTGGTAGGAGGGTCATCGCCTGCCCGCGGGTCGGCGATGCGACGTGGCTTTATACCACTTTATGGTGCAGCCATGATGTGCGCCCGCGAGGGCGCGCCCTGCCTCATCAAATCGCCTACCCGGTCGCACCGGAGGTGCGCCCTAACTGTACCTGCATGCCTCTGGCGTGACGGGGCGGGCAGGCGATGGCCCGGCGCCTACGGCTTGATTCCGGGCCTAGTGTTCTTCGTAACCGTAGCCAAACCGCGCGATGTCCTCGGCGCAGATCTCCGACACCAAATCGCGCAACTCGGGTGTATAGGCCGCCACCCCTTCCGAAGCATTCACCCGCGGCAATTCCAACTCGAAACCGAGATGTTCAAACAACGGCGTCGCATCCGCTGCGAAATGCTCCAGCCGGATATAGAGATCACAGCGCTCCCGCCCCGCCGCATCCCGCATATACCGCCGCGCGGGCCATGCCCGCAGGCTGGCTTGCGTCTGCGGTTGCCGCAGGAACCCAGCGAAATCCGTCGCCTTCGCCAGCGCCACCGCCGGATGCTCGAACCCCTGCCCCCGCAGCCAGCGATAGTAGCTCGCTACCCGGTCCCACGGGTTGCGCACCAGCGTGAAGCAGAACAGATCGTCCAATTCCTCAGCGCGCACCAGCCCATCGATGTCCGCCAGTGTCGAGTGCTTCCACAGCCGCCCCGCGGTCTCGACCCCCTGCACCCGCCGCCGCCGCTTCCGCGCTTTCGGCGTATCGCCCAGCATCACGTCGTCTTTCATCGCGCGCGCCTCCAGCGCCAGCGCCAGTGAGGTGCCCCCGGTCTTGGGGATATGAACGAAGACGTAACGCCGACCGCGACTGATGATCACTCCACCGCCTCCGGCGCGCGCAGGGTCGAAGGCTCATCGCTGCGCAGGGCGATCACCGCCCCGGCCAGTGCGATCAGCGCCATGCCCGCGAATGCCAAGGGCGGCACCTCTTGGTCCCAGAGGATATAGGCCCAGAAACTGGCGAAGATCAGCAGCGAGTACTCGAAAATCGCCACATGCCCGGCCTCTCCCAGTTGGTAGCCGCGCACCAGAAAACCGATGCCGATGAGCGAGCCCACCGCCTGCACCGCGATCCAGAACCACATCGCGCCGTCGAGCGGCCCCCATGTGCGGCTGACGAAACCTTCGGCCCCCGCCATCTCCGCCCCCGGCAGAACCAAGACACCGATGCCGCCCATGACAGCCAACATGCCGAAGAAGCCCGCGGTCATCACCATCGTGCTCTCCCCCTCGCACCACGCCCGCGTCGCCACGGCGCCGATTGCGTAGAGCGCCCCGGCCAACAGCGGGAGGAAGGCCACGGGGTCAAGATCGCTCGGGTCAGGGCGGATCACCATCAAGGCCCCGGCAAAGCCCACGGCCACGGCTCCCCACCGCCACGGTCCCACGCGCTTGCCCTGAAACAGGGCCGAGATCATCAGCACGAAAAGAGGCGAGGTGAAGAGCCCGGCAACCACCACTCCGATGGGCAGAAAGGCCAGACAGCCGAAATAGATCAACATCGGCCTGAAACAGGCTGCGCGCCGCCACAGCCCAGAAGCGCCGGGGGCGCAGAATGCCGAAACCGAAGGCCGCCAGCACCATCAGAATGGCCACCGCCAAAAGCCCGCGCACGAAGTGAAACTGCCAGAGCGACCCGCGCTCGGTAATGAAGGGGACGAAGTTGTCGGTCAGCCCCAAAGCCGCCATACCGCTCACCGCGCAAAGCGCCGCCAGCCCCGATTTCACTGCTGTGTCCTGCATCTGCCCTCCTTTTCCTTCCTGCCCTCTTTTCAAAGTCACGCCCGGGCAGCAATACTCAACCCCAAATCGCAGCCAATGCCTTGGGAGGGGTCGCATGGGGTGGATGTCGGACGAACGCGGGCTTGAGAAATGCGCGGCGAACTTTGTGGCACTGACGCCGCTGTCGCATCTGCGCCGGGCGGCTGAGGTCTTTGCCGGAGAGACGGCGGTGATCCACGGCGACCACCGCGTCACCTATGCCCAGTACCATGACCGCTGCACCCGGCTCGCCGCCCTGCTGGCCGAGATCGGCGTGACGCCGGGCGACGTGGTCGCCACCCTCATCCCCAACCTCCCCGCACAGGCCGAGGCGCATTTCGGCGTGCCCGCCTGCGGGGCCGTGCTCAACACCATCAACATTCGCCTCGATCCCGACACGGTGGCCTATATCCTCGACCACGGCGGCGCCAAGGTGCTGCTGGTCGATACCGAGTTCCTGCCGCTGGCCGAAGAGGCCTGCGCGCAGATAGAAGGCACCTGCCCCGCGATCATCGAAGTGCCCGACCCTGCCGCCGGTTTCCCTGCCAGCGGGCGGCACCCGCAATACGAAGACCTTCTGGCCGAAGCCAATCCGAATTTTCACTGGATCATGCCCGAAGATGAATGGGAGAGCCTCGCGCTCAACTACACCTCCGGCACCACCGGGCGGCCCAAGGGCGTGGTCTACCACCACCGCGGCGCCTACCTGATGACCATGGGCACGGTAATCTCATGGCAGATGGTGCTGCGCCCGGTCTTCATGCAGATCGTGCCGCTGTTTCATTGCAACGGCTGGAACCACACTTGGATGATGCCGCTTCTGGGCGGCACGCTGGTCTGCTGCCGCGACATCACCGCGGCGGCGATCTATGACGCCATCGCCGATCACGGCGTCACCCATTTCGGCGGCGCGCCCATCGTGTTGAACATGCTGGTCAACGCGGGCGAAGAAGACCGCCGCGCCTTCGATCACCGCGTCGAGGTTTTCACCGCGGGCGCGCCCCCGGCCCCCGCGACCCTGTCGAAGATCGAAAAGCTGGGGTTCAACGTCACGCAGGTCTATGGGCTGACCGAGACCTTTGGCCATGTCACCGAATGTCTCTGGCAAGGCGCATGGGAAGGGCTGCCAGAGCCTGAGCGCGCCGGGATCAAAGCGCGCCAAGGTGTCGCCATGCCGATGATGGAAGAGATCACCGTGATGGACGCCGAGATGGCCCAAACCCCGCGCGACGGCGCGGCGCAGGGCGAGATCATGATCCGCGGCAATGCGGTGATGAAAGGCTACCTCAAGAACCCCGAGGCCACGGCTGAAGCCTTTGCGGGCGGCTACTTCCACTCCGGCGACATCGCGGTGCAGCATCCCGACGGCTACATCCAGATCGCAGACCGCGCCAAGGACATCATCATCTCGGGCGGAGAGAATATTTCGAGCGTCGAAGTCGAGGGCGTATTGATGGGCCACGGCGCGGTCAACCTCGCCGCCGTGGTGGCGCAACCGGATGAGAAATGGGGCGAAGTGCCCTGCGCCTTTGTCGAGCTGAAACCGGGGGCAGAGGCCAGCGAAGAGGCGCTGATCGCCTTCGCCCGCGCGCGCCTTGCCGGGTTCAAAACGCCCAAGCGCGTGGTCTTTGGCGAACTGCCCAAAACCTCCACCGGGAAGATCCAGAAGTTCGAATTGCGCAAACAGGCAGCGGCCCTCTAAGGCGGGGCATTATGTCACCTGCCATTGCTGATCCCGCAGCGCGTGGTAGAGTGGCGAAAACTGACAGGCCCGCAGCAGAACCCCATGACCGCCTTGACAAAATACGCCCGGCTCGAAGCGACGGGCCTTTGGCGCGCCACGCCCGATGCGCAGCGGCGCGAGGTGATCGTCTCTATCGGTGACGCGACGCTGGTGATCAGCGATCTCAAGGATCAGGCGCTGACCCATTGGTCGCTGGCCGCCGTCGACAGGGCCAACCCCGGCCAGACCCCCGCGCTCTATCATCCCGACGGCGATCCGGGCGAAACGCTGGAACTGCCCGACAATGAAACCGAGATGATCGAGGCCATCGAAAAGCTGCGCCGCGCGATCAACCGCAGCCGCCCCAAGCCGGGGCGTTTGCGGTCGGTCGGCATGCTGGCCTCCGTCGCAGTGGTGGCGGCGCTGGCGGTCTTTTGGATGCCCGGCGCCCTGCGCGATCATGCGATCAAAGTGGTGCCAGAGGTTAAACGTGTCTCTTTGGGCACGGCGCTGCTCAAGCGGCTTGAACGCGTCTCTGGCCCCGCCTGCGAAAGCCCCGGCGGCAGCGCCGCGCTGGCGCGGCTCACCAAACGGTTGGAGGTCGGGCGCGTGGCGATCCTGCCCGATATGACCCGCGCCAGCCTGCATCTGCCGGGCCGTCTCATCGTGCTCGACCGCGCGGTGCTGGAGGATTACGAAGAGCCCGATGTCGCCGCGGGCTATGTGCTGACCGAGGATGTGGCGCGCCGGGAACATGACCCGCTGCGCGCCCTTCTGGAGGCCGTGGGCCTGCGCGAGAATTTCCGCCTGCTGACCACCGGCGATATCTCTTCCGCGGCGCTGGATGCCTATGCCGAGCAACTGCTGATGCGCCCCGCCGCGACCCCGCAGGTCGAGGCTCAACTGGCGCGATTTGCCAAGGCCGAGCTGCGCAGCAAACCCTATGCCTTTGCCCGTGACATCACCGGCGAAAGCACCCTGCCCCTGATCGAAGGTGACCCGATGAACGGCAAGCTGACCGCGCCGCTGATGTCGGATGCCGATTGGCTGAGATTGCAAAGCATCTGCGGCGGCTGACGGATTGGCCCAAGAAAAAGGCCAGCCCGGGGAAACCTCGGCTGGCCTTTCTCCTTCATTGCAAAACGCTTAGCGCCGCAGATAGGCGTCCCGGTATCCTGCCCGGCGCAATTGGCCAAGCGCCGCTTGGGCAGAGCCGCCCGCGATGGGGCCCGCCTGAACGCTGTGATAGGTCTTGCCGCCACGGCTCTGTTTGCCGATGCGGGCGGGCAGGCCCAAGGCCGCAATCTGCCGCGCCGCGCGCTGCGCATTGGCGGGGCTGCCGAAGACACCGACCTGCACATAGCCCGCTTTGGTGCTGGGCTGGGCTGTCGGGGCCGAGCGGCTGGAATAGACGGGGGCCTTCTTGATCGGGCGGGCATCCCGATGGATCGGCGCGGCGTTGCGGTAGCGCAGCACCCGTTTCACCAATTGGCCATCGCGCTCGACGATCTTGACCCGCCCCAGCTTGCGGCGCTGTGTCTCGATATCGAGATAAGGATAGATCAGCGGCACTTTGGCGGTCACGTCTTCGCCGGTGGCCTTGTTGACCAAACGGCGCGGCAGGGTCTGGGTCCAGACCAACAGCATGTCGGCGCGGCCTTCCAAGGTCTGCTCCGCCCGGTGCGGGTTCAGACGGTCGTCCTCCCAGACCTTCCGATACCCTTTCGGGACTTTCACATTGGTCGTGTTCACCCGATTGATCGCCACATGTTTCGGCACGATCCGCGTCTGCGTGCCCACGGCGCGGGCGGGCTTGGCGCTGACCACCGGAGCGGCGACGGCGGCAGGGGCCACGATCCGCGCGGGTGCAGCGGCAACGCCGGGCATCATACTCGCGCTGCGGTAGGGCTGCGGTGCGGTGCCGCGCTGCGGGCTGGAAGGGGCAAGACGCCCTGTCACAATCGGCTCCGCCTGCGGACCACAGCGCACGCTATACCCATCCCCGCGCCGCATATAGCGCTGCGACAGGGGCGACGCGCCGGGGCAAGCGGTGACGAAGCCAGCCGGTGCCGGGGCGGCCAGCGCGACGGGTTTGCTGGGCACCACGGGCACGGGCCGCGGCGCGGTCTCGCGCACGACTTTGGGGGCAGCGCTCCGCGCCGGGGCTGGCGCGACACGGCGCACCACTTTTTGCGGCGCGGGCCGGGCCACGGGGGCTTTCGGCTTCGCCTTGGGCGCAGGCGCTTCGGCGACACGGGCGGGGGGCCTCTTGGCCG
Organism: Sulfitobacter sp. 1A13679; assembly: GCF_043557115.1. NCBI lineage: Bacteria > Pseudomonadati > Pseudomonadota > Alphaproteobacteria > Rhodobacterales > Roseobacteraceae > Sulfitobacter > Sulfitobacter sp. 1A13679. The sequence goes on along the minus strand of NZ_JBIFFO010000022.1, from coordinate 36,341 downwards.
GGGCGGGGTCGACTTTGGTCTGCGCCGCCTCAACCTTTGCCTCTGCCACTTTCACGCCGTTTGTGGGCTGGAAACCGCAGATTTGCTGGCGCGCACGGCTCATGCGGGGCACCCATGACACATTGCCGTCAATGCCCGCGCGGATGAACACACATCCCGCGCTGTCGACATATTGCTTGCCCTTGTAAGAGGACGGCGGAAACTCTGCCGGTTGGCTGCGGCTGTCCTGCGCTTGGGTCTGCGATCCGCCGACACCCAAGGCTGCGACGATCATCGCCATGGCAATACTTCTGGTAAGTGTCATCTAATGCCCCCACACTATCTGGTAGAACGATGCATCAGCGCGCGGCCTGAGTAAAGCACCGCGCGCCGATTAGCGAAACTTACCCGATCACTTGGTGCCGAACATCCGGTCTCCTGCGTCGCCCAAACCGGGGATGATATAGCCCTTTTCGTTGAGGGACTCGTCCAGCGAGGCCGTGACGATGCGCACGTCCGGATGCGCCGCTTTCATCGTGGCGACCCCCTCGGGCGAGGCCAACAGGCAGAGGAAGATGATATTGGTGGCGCCTGCCTCTTTCAGCAGATTGATCGCCGCGACCGAGGAGTTGCCGGTGGCCAGCATCGGGTCCACGGCGATGACCAGACGGTCTTCCATCGCCTCGGGCACTTTGAAGTAATACTGCACCGGCTGGAGGGTCTCTTCGTCACGGTAGAGACCGACAAAGCCGACCCGCGCCGAGGGGATCAATTCGAGCACCCCGTCCATCAGCCCGTTGCCCGCCCGCAGGATCGAGATCAGCGCCAGTTTCTTGCCGTCAAGCGTTGGCGCGTCCATCTCTTGCATCGGGGTCTCGACCCGCTTGGTCGTCATCGGCAGGCCGCGCGTCACCTCATAGGCCAAAAGCTGGCTGATCTCGCGCAGCAACTGCCGGAAGACGGCGGTCGAGGTGGCTTTGTCGCGCATGATGGTCAGCTTGTGCTGCACCAGCGGATGGTCGACGATCGTCAGGTGATTGGGGGTATCGGTCATGCGGCAGGCTCCTTTATTTGCCCTGCTTCTAGCCGCACAAGCGCCCCGCTCGCAAGCAAAGGCTGCGCGGCTACTGCGGCACCTCTACCCCCAGATGCCCGGCGACGAGGGCTGCGACATCGGTAAAGCCGATATGCCCCAACGCCTCTGCCCCGGTCCCGGCGACCAGCACCGGCACCCTTTCGCGGGTGTGATCGCTGCCCGCCCATGTCGGATCATTGCCATGGTCCGCCGTGACCACCAGCATGTCGCCCTCGCGCAGCGCCGCGATCACCTTGCCGATCTCGGCGTCGAACCACTCCAACGCGCGGGCATAGCCCGACACATCGCGGCGGTGCCCGTAAAGACTGTCGAACTCCACGAAATTGGCGAAGGTCAGGCTGCCCTCTTCGGCTTCACCCACCAGATCATGCAGATGATCCATCAGCTTGGCATCCGGCCCTTTGCGCAGCTCGTCGATGCCCTGCATGGTAAAGATGTCGCCGATCTTGCCCACCGCATAGACCCGCCCTCCGGCGTTCTGCACCCAGTTGGTCAGCACCGGTTTGGGCGGCGTGATGGCATAGTCGCGCCGGTTCGCGCTGCGCTCAAAGGCGCCCACTTCCCCGGTGAAGGGCCGCGCGATGACACGGCCCACCTTCATCTCATGCAGCCGCGGCGCGATGTCTTGGCAAAGCTTCAACAGGCGGTCGAGGCCAAAGGTCTCTTCATGCGCGGCGATCTGGAACACGCTGTCGGCAGAGGTATAACAGATCGGCCAGCCGCTTTCGCAATGCTCCGCCCCCAGCCGTTCGATGATCGCCGTGCCAGAGGCGTGGCAATTGCCCAAAATGCCATCGGTGCCCGCCAACTGCGCGACTTCTGCGGTCAGGGCGGCGGGAAAGGCAGGCGTCTCATCCGGGAAGTAATGCCATGCCCAAGGCACCGGCAGCCCGGCCAATTCCCAATGGCCCGAGGGGGTGTCTTTGCCCTGCGAAACCTCCGTCGCAGCCCCCCAGCGGCCTTCGGGCGCAGCACCCAGCCCCGGCGCCTCCATCCCGCTGGCCAGCTTCAGCGCGGCCCCCATACCCAACCGGTCGAGATTGGGCAGGGCCAGCGGCCCGCTCCGCCCCTCTTCGGCCTTCCCCGCGGCACAGGCCTGCGCGATATGACCCAGCGTATTGGCCCCGGTATCGGGCAGATCACCGTTAAAGAAATCCCCCGCGTCCGGCGCACCGCCGATGCCCACGGAATCGATCACGACCAAGAATGCACGTCCCATCAGCCGATCCTTTCCAAAATCAAATCCGGCGCTTCAACCGCCTTGTCCCCTAGCGTGATCGCCGCCAGAACCGCCGCCTCTGCCGCATCCGCAGCCGCCTCTCCCGCAGCGTGGATCGTGGCCAAAGGCGCGCCCGCGCGGACCTCATCGCCCAAGCGCCGCACCTGCGACAGGCCCACCGCCGGGTCGATCTGGTCCGCCTCGACCACCCGGCCCCCGCCGAGATTGACCACCGCCATGCCGAGTGCCGCGCCGTCGATCGCGCTCAAGTAGCCGCCGCGCGGCGCGGGAACCGTTCGGATCACCGGGGCTTTGGGCAGAATGCGCTCCCAGTTTTCGGCGAAATCGGCAGGTGCGCCCATGGCGCTGAGCATCCGGGTGAAACGCTCCAACGCGCGGCCATCGCGGACCGCCGCGCGCAGGGCTTCGGCCCCCGCCTCAGCCGTCGCGGCCAGACCGCCATTGGCAAGAAGCCCGCCACCCAATTCAGCCGTCACATCAAGGATCGGCCCCGTCACCGCCCCGGTCAGCACCCGCATCACCTCGGCCACTTCCAGCGCGTTGCCAAGGCTCGGTACCAGCGGCTGGTTCATGTCACTTATGACCGCCGTCGTCGGGCAACCCGCCGCCGTGGCGGTGCCGCTCAGCGCTTCGGCCAAGGCCCGCGCCTGCGCGAGCTCCTTCATGAAAGCGCCCGAGCCGACCTTCACGTCCAGCACCAGCCCATCCAGCCCAGCGGCGAGCTTTTTCGACAGGATCGACGCGGTGATCAGGTCGAGCGAATCCACGGTCGAGGTCACATCCCGCACCGCATAAAGCCGCCGATCCGCCGGGGCTATGTCGCCGCTGGCGCTGACGATGGCGCAACCCACGTCCCGCACCACGTCGCGAAACCGCGCCTCTTCCAACTGCGTGCTGACGCCGGGGATCGCCTCAAGCTTGTCGAGCGTGCCGCCCGTATGCCCCAGCCCCCGGCCCGAGATCATCGGCACATAGGCCCCGCAGGCGGCCAGTGCGGGGGCGAGGATCAATGAGACGCAATCGCCCACCCCGCCGGTGGAGTGTTTGTCGAGCACGGGGCCGTCCAACGACCAGTCCAACACCTGCCCCGAATCGCGCATCGCAAGGGTCAGGGCCACGCGACCCGGCTGGTCCAAACCATTCAGGCAGATGCCCATGGCGAAGGCTCCGGCCTGCGCGTCACTGACACGGCCATCGGCCAGCGCCCCGGCCATCCAGGTCAGCGCCTCTGCGTCCAATGCCTCACCATGGCGCAGCCGCGCTAGAATGTCCCGGGCGCTCATGCGGTTAACCCTGCATATGGGCGGCGCCAAAGGCCCCCGGCAGCAAGTCGCCCATGGTGGTCTGCTGTTCCTTGCCCGCCACGGTGGCCATGGTCACGGATACATCCCCGCCCGAGAATTCCGCCAATTTCTGGCGGCAGCCGCCGCAGGGCGTCACGGGCATCTCGCTGCCCGCCACGACATAGACCTCGGCGATCTCACGCTCGCCCGCCGCCACCATGGCGGCAATCGCACCCGCCTCGGCGCAGGTGCCCTGCGGGTAGGCGACGTTTTCGACATTGCAGCCACTGAACACCGCCCCCGAGGCGGTGCGGATCGCCGCGCCGACCTTGAAATTTGAATAGGGCGCATGGGCGTTTTCCCGCACCAACACAGCCGCGTCGCGCAAATCAGTCATTAAGCTCTCCCTTTTCTCGGACTATAGAAAATTGCCCCGCCCTGTGCGATGCAAAACCACATGTCGCCTCAATCGCCTCTTAAAGGCCCGCGCAAAATGACCTGCAAGGGCGACGCTGGGGCAAAGCCAACCGGCACCTAGACCGCCCCCGCCAAAAGCCGCTTTGCTTGCGCGCGAAAATTAGTTTAACGCTAAACCATTATTCGGGAGAAGCATAAACGATGTCCGACACCCCCAACCTGCGCCAAGCTGCATTGGATTACCACGAACACCCCCGGCCCGGGAAACTGGAGATCCGCGCGACCAAACCGCTGGCCAATGGCCGCGATCTGGCGCGGGCCTATTCACCGGGCGTGGCCGAGGCCTGCATCGAGATCAAAAACGACCCCGACACCGCCGCGCGCTATACTTCGCGCGGCAATCTGGTGGCCGTGGTCAGCAATGGCACGGCAGTGCTGGGCCTGGGCAATATCGGCGCGCTGGCCTCGAAACCGGTGATGGAGGGCAAGGCCGTGCTCTTCAAGAAATTCGCCAATATTGACTGTTTCGACATCGAGCTTGATCAATCCGACCCCGAGAAACTGGCCGAGATCGTCTGCGCGATGGAGCCGAGCTTTGGCGCGATCAACCTCGAAGACATCAAGGCGCCCGACTGTTTCGTAGTCGAGAAGATCTGCCGCGAGCGCATGAACATCCCCGTTTTCCATGATGACCAGCACGGCACCGCCATCGTCGTCGGCGCTGCGGTCAAGAACGCGCTGCATGTGGCGGGAAAGCGTTTCGAGGACATCAAGATCGTCTCGACGGGGGGCGGGGCTGCGGGCATTGCCTGCCTCAATATGCTGCTGAAACTCGGCGTGAAGCGTGAGAACGTCTGGCTCTGCGACATCAACGGGCTGGTCTATGAGGGCCGGACCGAGGATATGAACCCCAGCAAGGCCGAATATGCGCAGAAATCCGACCTGCGCACGCTGGACGATGTGATCGACGGGGCCGACCTCTTCCTCGGCCTCTCCGGTCCCGGTGTGCTCTCGCCCGAGATGGTGGCGAAGATGGCCAAACGCCCGATCATCTTCGCGCTGGCGAACCCCACGCCGGAAATCCTGCCCGATGTGGCCCGCGCCGTGGCACCGGACGCGATCATCGCCACAGGGCGCAGCGATTTTCCCAATCAGGTCAACAACGTGCTCTGCTTCCCCTTCATCTTCCGGGGCGCGCTGGACGTGGGTGCGACCACGATCAACGACGAGATGAAGATCGCCTGTATCGACGGCATCGCCGCCCTCGCCCGCGCCACCACGAGCGCGGAGGCGGCAGCGGCCTATCAGGGCGAACAGCTGACCTTTGGCGCAGAATATCTGATCCCGAAACCTTTTGATCCGCGCCTCATCGGCGTCGTCTCCTCCGCCGTGGCCAAGGCCGCGATGGAGACGGGCGTGGCCGCGCGGCCCATCGAAGACCTCGACGCCTATAAACGCAAACTCGACGGGTCGGTGTTCAAATCCGCGCTGATCATGCGCCCGGTCTTCGAATCCGCCCGCTCCTCCCCCCGCCGTCTGGTCTTTGCCGAGGGGGAGGACGAACGCGTGCTGCGCGCCGCGCAAGCGATCATCGAAGAGACGGTGGAACGGCCCATCCTCATTGGCCGCCCCGAGGTGATCGAACGGCGCATCGAAAAGGCGGGTCTGAACCTGCAACTGGGCCAAAACGTCGATCTGGTGAACCCCGAGAATGACCCCCGCTACCGCGACTATTGGGAGACCTACCACAGCCTGATGTGCCGCCGCGGCGTCAGCCCCGACATCGCGCGCGCCATCATGCGCACCAACACCACCGCCATTGGCGCGGTCATGGTGCACCGCGGTGAGGCCGACAGCCTGATCTGCGGCACCTTTGGCGAGTTTGGCTGGCACCTCAATTACGTCAACCAAGTGCTGGGCCGCGACGGTTTCCGCCCGCATGGCGCGCTGTCGATGATGATCCTCGAAGACGGGCCGCTTTTTATCGCGGATACCCAAGTGAACCTGCACCCCACCCCCGAACAGATCGCCGAGATCGCCATCGGGGCCGCCCGTCACGTCCGCCGCTTTGGCATCGAGCCGAAAGTGGCGCTCTGCTCACAAAGCCAGTTCGGCAATCAGGGCGAAGGGTCGGGTAAACGTCTGCGCGCGGCGCTGGAGATCCTCGACGCGGGCAACCATGATTTCGTCTACGAAGGTGAGATGAACATCGACACCGCGCTTGATGCCGAACTGCGCGCGCGGCTGCTGCCCTGCAACCGGATGGAAGGGGCCGCCAATGTGCTGGTCTTTGCCCATGCCGATGCTGCCTCGGGCGTGCGCAACATCCTGAAAATGAAGGGCGACGGGCTTGAGGTCGGGCCGATCCTGATGGGGATGGGCAACCGGGCGCATATCGTGTCGCCCTCGATCACCGCGCGCGGTCTGCTGAACGTGGGCGCCATCGCGGGCACGCCGGTCGCGCATTACGGCTAAGGCAAGAGAAAGCGCCGCCCCCCAAAGGGCGGCGCAACGCCGTTTAGAACCGCCAAGTAAAGGCGCGGCTGACGCCAATGCGCATGGTCCACTGATCCTCTGACCCGGCCTGTGTGATCGGGCTGTCGGCAGCGTCATTCAGCAGGCGTTGATAGGCCACGGCCCCTTCCAGCGCCCAAGCGTCATCCAAACGATAGGTCGCCTCAACCTCGACACCAGCGCCGAGCAGACCGCCACCGGCTTCATACGCGGCGAAGTTCGTGGTGGCGGTGTCGACGCCGTAATAGGTGTCAGCATAGGTGTCGTTGCCAAGGCTGAAACGCGGGCCTGCGGTGATGGTCCAACGCTCATCGGGGCGGAAGATCACATCGGCGCCGATGTCGCCAGTCACGCCTTCATGGCCGCCAAAGCCACGGCGCACCTTGCCGAAGACCTGCCAGTTCACCTCGCGGTAGACCACGCCAAAGCCCAGTTCGACCGCCGCGTCGATATCCTCAAGCCCCGCAAGTTCCGCGTGATCGGAACTGTCACGTTCGCCCAGATAGCGGAACGCGCCGGTGAAGCCGAAACCGGTCTTGGGCGCTTCGCCGATGTTGGTGCCGATCTTGCGCCCGCCCCATTCCAGCGAACCGAAGGTAAAGGCCAGATCCGGCGTCGCGCGATAGCTGCTGGCGCCCGGATAATCCGGCGCCGCCCCGACACCGCCGCGGAGGGCGAAGTTGATGCTACGGTCCTGCGCCGCCGCAGGCAGCGCGGCAACGATGGCAAGGCAGGATGCAAGAGGCAGGGAAAGGGCGAGACGCATAATGGCAGGCTCCGGAAAAACAGTGAATTTCCGCCCAATCTAGCATGACGCGGCGCGACTGACAGGAACAATAGCGTTCCGCTTGCCGAAATCTTTCTAAGCGGCCAGAGTGACTGGAAATAATTGCGCGACACTGCACCTATACCCGGCCCGCGGGTTTGCCGCACAGCGCAACAGGAGGAGGAACACCATGGGATATCGCGACACCTACGACCGCTGGAAAGCCGACCCGGAAGCCTATTGGCTAGAGCAAGCCGAAGCGATCGACTGGGACATCGCGCCGACGCGCGCGCTGTTTGACCGGGGCGACCATATCTATGAATGGTTCGCGGATGCCAGTGTGAACACCTGCTACAACGCCGTCGACCGCCATGTCGACCAAGGCAACGGCAAACGCGTAGCGATCATCCATGACAGCCCGATCACCGGCAGCAAATCCACCCTTACCTATGGGGAGTTGCAGGCCCATGTCGCCTCGCTCGCCGGGGCGCTGGTGGCCCAAGGCGTGGAAAAAGGCGACCGCGTGGTGATCTATATGCCCATGGTCCCCGAAGCGGTTGAGGCGATGCTGGCCTGCGCGCGGATCGGCGCGATCCATTCCGTGGTCTTCGGCGGTTTCGCCTCTAGCGAATTGGCGGTGCGGATCGACGATTGCAAACCCAAGGCGATCATCGCCGCCTCCTGCGGGGTGGAGCCGTCGCGGGTGGTGGATTACAAACCGCTGCTTGACGGAGCCATCGAACAGGCCAGCCACAAGCCTGACACCTGCATCATCCTGCAACGCGGCCAGAAACCCTGCGAATTGAACCCCGAGCGGGACATCGATTGGTACGCCGCCCAAGACGGCGTGCGCCCGGCGCCCTGCGTGCCCGTGGAGGGGAACCACCCGGCCTATATCCTCTATACCTCCGGCACCACCGGCGCGCCCAAGGGCGTGGTGCGGCCCACGGCGGGGCATCTGGTGGCGCTGAACTGGACCATGAAAAACGTCTATAACGTCGAACCGGGAGAAGTCTTTTGGGCCGCCTCGGACGTGGGCTGGGTCGTGGGGCACAGCTATATCTGCTACGCGCCGCTGATCGCCGGGAACACCACCGTCGTGTTCGAAGGCAAGCCCGTGGGCACGCCCGATGCGGGCACCTTCTGGCGGGTGATTGAGGAACATGGCGTGGCGAGCTTCTTTACCGCCCCCACCGCCATTCGCGCCGTTAAACGCGAAGACCCCGAGGGCGAGGAGACCAAAAAATACGACCTGTCGAGCCTGCGTGCGCTCTATCTCGCGGGGGAGCGGGCGGACCCCGATACCGTCGAATGGGCGCAGGAGAAATTGGGCAAGCCGGTCTACGATCACTGGTGGCAGACCGAGACCGGCTATACCATCGTCGGCAACCCGGCGGGGCTTGAGGCGCTGCCGGTCAAGGTCGGCTCCCCAACCGTGCCGATGCCGGGCTATGACGTGCAGATTTTGGATGAGCGCGGTGACCCGCTGCCTGCCGGAGAGTTGGGCGCGATTGCCATCAAACTCCCCCTGCCCCCCGGCACCCTGCCGGGGCTCTGGAACGCCGAAGACCGCTTTCGCAAATCCTACCTCAGTACCTTCCCCGGCTATTATGAGACCGGCGATGCGGGCCGGATCGACGAGGACGGCTATGTCTGGATCATGGCGCGCACCGATGACGTGATCAACGTCGCGGGCCACCGCCTCTCGACCGGCGCGATGGAAGAGGTCTTGGCCGGTCACCCCGACGTGGCGGAATGCGCCGTTGTGGGGGTGAGCGATGAGCTCAAAGGGCAGATGCCGGTCGGGTTTCTCTGCCTGACCAAGGGTGTCGACCGCCCGCATGAGGAAATCGTCGCCGAATGCGTCACCCGGATGCGCGAGCAGATCGGCCCCGTCGCCGCCTTCAAACAGGCCGTGGTGGTGGACCGCCTGCCCAAGACCCGCTCGGGCAAGATCCTGCGCGCGACGATGGTGAAGATCGCCGATGGGGAGGATTTCAAGACCCCCGCCGCCATCGACGACCCGGCGATCTTGGACGAAATCCGCACGGCGCTGAAGGGCATCGGCTACCCGCAGGGCTAACCAAAAATCACATGGCGGTGGACCTTTGCCTGTCCGGCGCTACAGTTACCCCCACAGAAACGCGCGCGCAGCCCAGCCCGCGCGTTTTTTACAATTGCGTTGCTTGCGCAAAATATGCGAAGCGCCCCCGGAAATGCCCCCCGGCGGGGCCAACCACGACAGCACATTCAGTGGGTCTTTTCCCTCCCGGAGCTTGCCCTCCGGCCGCGCAGAAAGGTTTTCGACGTGCAGACACCCTATTACCTGATCGACAAGGCCAATCTCCGCGACAATATGGAAACGATCGCCCGCCTCCGCGCGCTTTCCGGTGCGCGCTGCCTGCTGGCGCTGAAGTGCTTCGCCACATGGTCGGTCTTTGACTTCATGTCCGAGTATATGGACGGTTCGACCTCCTCGTCGCTCTACGAAGTGCGACTGGGGGCCGAGAAATTCCCCGGTGAGACCCATGCCTATTCGGTCGCCTATGCCGGGCATGAGATCGACGAGGTGTTGGGCCATGCCGACAAGATCATCTTCAACTCCATCGGCCAGCTCGACAAGTTCGATGCGCAATCCGCGGGCCATATCCGCGGGCTGCGGGTGAACCCCGGCGTTTCCACCTCGGACTTTGATCTCGCCGACCCCGCCCGCCCCTTCAGCCGTCTGGGCGAGCATGATCCGGCAGCGATCGACGCGGTCGCCGACCGGATCAGCGGGTTGATGTTTCACAACAACTGCGAGAATGACGACTTCGCCCGTTTCGATGAGATGCTGACCCTGATCGAAGACCGCTTCGGCGCGGTGCTGCATAAGATGGAGTGGATCAGCCTTGGCGGCGGCATCCACTTCACCGGCGAGGGCTATCCGCTCGACGATCTGGCGCTGCGGCTCAAGGCCTTTGCCGACCGCTTTGGCGTGCAGGTCTACCTGGAGCCCGGGGAGGCCGCGATTACCGGCGCGGCGACGCTGGAGGTCACCGTGCTCGACACGATGTTCAACGGTAAGAACCTTGCCATCGTCGACAGTTCCATCGAGGCGCATATGCTCGATCTGCTGATCTACCGTGAGCCTGCGAAGGTGAGCCCCGACAGCGGTGACCACGAATGGATGATCTGCGGCAAGTCCTGCCTTGCGGGCGATATCTTTGGCGAGTTTCGCTTTGATGCGCCGCTGAAAGCGGGCGACCGGCTCTCGTTCCAGGACGCTGCCGGTTACACGATGGTCAAGAAAAGCTGGTTCAACGGCGTCAAGATGCCCGGCATCGCGGTGCGCGAGTTGGACGGAACCACCCGAATGGTGCGCGATTTCGACTATGACGATTTCGCCGCCGCCCTGTCGTGACAAGGAAAGAGGTCAACACTATGAAACGCAATGTTCTTATCATCGGCGCGGGCGGCGTCGCACAGGTCGTGGCGCATAAATGCGCGCAGAATAATGACCGTTTGGGTGACTTGCATATCGCCAGCCGCACCTTCTCCAAATGCGAGGCGATCATCGCAAGCGTGCATGAGAAAAACGCGATGAAGCAGGATGGCGTCTTCAAGGCGCATGCCGTCGACGGGATGGACACCGATGCCGTGGCCGCCCTGATCAAGGAGACCGGCTGCCAAATCGTGATTAACGTGGGCTCGCCTTTCGTGAACATGACCGTGCTGCAGGCCTGCATCGACACCGGTGCTGCCTATATCGACACGGCGATCCACGAAGACCCGACCAAGATCTGCGAGACCCCACCGTGGTACGGCAACTACGAGTGGAAGCGCCGCGAGGCCTGCGCCGAAGCGGGCGTGACCGCGATCCTCGGCGCCGGTTTCGATCCCGGCATGGTCAACGCCTTCGCCCGTTTCGCGGTGGATGAATTCATGGATGAGGTCAAATCCATCGACATCGTCGATATCAACGCGGGCAACCACGGCAAGTATTTCTCGACCAACTTTGACCCCGAGATCAACTTCCGCGAGTTCACCGGCACGGTCTACAGCTGGCAGGAAGGCGCGTGGCAAGAGAACAAGATGTTCGAAGTGGGCCGCGAATGGGACCTGCCCGTGGTGGGCAAGCAGAAGGCCTATCTGTCGGGCCATGACGAGGTGCATTCGCTGTCCGCAAACTACCCGCAGGCCGACGTGCGCTTCTGGATGGGCTTTGGCGATCACTACATCAACGTTTTCACCGTGCTGCAGAACCTCGGGCTGCTCTCCGAACAGCCTGTAACCACCGCCGAGGGGCTGGAGGTCGTGCCGCTGAAAGTGGTGAAAGCCGTGCTGCCCGACCCGTCGAGCCTTGCGCCCAACTACACCGGCAAGACCTGCATTGGCGATCTGGTGAAAGGCGTGAAGGACGGCGAAGAGGTTGAGGTCTTTGTCTATAACGTCGCCGATCACAAGGACGCCTATAACGAAGTGGGCAGCCAAGGCATTTCCTACACCGCGGGCGTGCCGCCGGTGGCCTTTGCGATGCTGATCGCCGATGGCACCTATGACACCGCCACCATGGTCAATGTCGAAGAGTTGGACCCCAAGCCCCTCTTCAGTCTGCTCGACGACATCGGCCTGCCCACTCGCGTCAAAGACGACAAGGGTGACCGCGCGTGGCACGAGGCTTGAGCCTCTCTTGAAACGCAAAAGGCGACCCTCAAAGGGTCGCCTTTTCTAATTCTGCCGACGAAACTCAGTATTTCGCGGCGAAGTCATCGACTTGACGCTCTGCCTCGTCTTTGGCGATGCCATAGCGTTCTTGAATCTTACCCACCAGTTGCTCGCGATTGCCACGGGCTTCGGCGATTTCGTCGTCCGTCAGATCGCCCCATTGCGATTTCACCGCGCCGGTCATCTGGTTCCAATTGCCTTCGATACGGTCCCAATTCATCTTAGGTCTCCTTTCTTCGGCTGTTAAGACGCGGGAGGATCCCGCTCTTGCAGGCTCAACGCTGGCGCGAAGTTAGGGTTCCGGCGGGCGCGAGGTGCGGCGGAAAGGCGCCGCCCTTCCCGGTCAGTTGAACTGCTCCGAGATCAACCGCTCTTCCAACCCATGGCCGGGATCGAAGAGGATCCGGTGGCTCACACTGGGGTCCGAGGAAACTTCAACCGTCGTGACATCGCGGTGCGACTGGCCGTCGGCATCGGCCATCACGGGGCGTTTTTGCGGTTCTTGCACATCGAAACGCACCGTGGCCCGTTTCGGCAACAAGGCCCCACGCCAGCGGCGCGGGCGGAAAGCGGCGATCGGGGTCAGGGCCAATACATCCGAACCGATGGGCAGGATCGGTCCATGGGCGGAGTAGTTATAGGCGGTGGAGCCCGCAGGGGTCGCCACCAGCGCCCCGTCGCAGACCAGTTCCTCCATCCGCTGGCGCCCGTCGATCGTGATGCGCAGCTTGGCCGCCTGCGGCCCCGCGCGCAGCAAAGACACCTCGTTGATCGCCAGCGCGGTCGAAATCGTCCCGTCGATATGGGTGGCGCGCATGACCAAAGGGTTAATCACCGCCTCTTCCGCCGCCGCCAACCGCGCTTGCAGGTCGCCCTCTCGGTAGGCGTTCATCAAAAAGCCGATGGTGCCCCGGTTCATCCCATAGACCGGCGCGTCCATGTCTTGGGTGCTGTGCAGCGTGTGCAGCATGAACCCGTCGCCCCCAAGCGCCACGATCACCTCGGCCTGACGCAGTGGCACATCGCCATAACGCCCGATCAAAGCGGCCCGGGCCGTCTGTGCCACGCTGGCCCGGCTGGCCACAAAAGCGATCTTTAAAGACATGTCAGCAGGCTCATTCCGGCGAAGTTTCCGATCATCGGCGTTTGGGGCCAAAACAATCACATTATTCCGCGCGCCACCAGTGTTGACGCACATATCTTGCAACCTGTCGGTTTACAGCCTTCACCTCAGGCCGCGTTTCCGATAGGCAACACGCGAAACCAGCTCCAATGAGGATCCCCTGATGTCCGATTTCTTCACCAAATCTCTCGCTGATTCCGACCCCGCCCTCGCCGCTGCGATCGATGCCGAACTGGGCCGCCAGCGCGACGAGATCGAGTTGATCGCCAGCGAGAACATCGTTTCGGCTGCGGTGCTTGAGGCGCAGGGCAGCATCATGACCAACAAATACGCCGAAGGCTATCCGGGGCGGCGCTACTATGGCGGCTGTGAGCATGTCGACGTGGCCGAGAACCTTGCCATCGAACGCGCCTGCGCGCTGTTCGATTGCCAGTTCGCCAATGTGCAGCCGAACTCCGGCAGCCAAGCGAACCAAGGTGTCTTCACAGCGCTGTTGCAACCGGGCGACACCATTCTGGGGATGAGCCTTGATGCCGGCGGCCACCTGACCCACGGGGCCAAGCCGAACCAGTCGGGCAAATGGTTCAACGCGGTGCAATACGGTGTGCGCAAGCAAGACAACCTGCTGGACTACGATCAAGTCGCCGAACTGGCGGCTGAGCATAAGCCCAAGATGATCATCGCCGGCGGCTCCGCCATCCCGCGTCAGATCGACTTTGCCAAGATGCGCGAGATTGCCGATAGCGTGGCTGCCTATCTGCTCGTCGACATGGCGCATTTCGCGGGCCTTGTGGCTGCGGGTGAGCATCCCTCCCCCTTCCCCCATGCGCATGTGGCGACGACCACGACCCACAAGACCCTGCGCGGCCCGCGCGGCGGCATGATCCTGACCAATGACGAGGCGATTTCGAAAAAGATCAACTCCGCCATCTTCCCCGGCATTCAGGGCGGCCCCCTGATGCATGTGATCGCGGCCAAGGCCGTGGCCTTTGGCGAAGCGCAGCAGCCGGAGTTCAAAGCCTATGCCAAACAGGTCATCGCCAATGCGCAGGCGCTGTCGGATCAGTTGATCAAAGGCGGCCTCGACACCGTGACCCATGGCACCGATACCCATGTTGTGCTGGTCGATCTGCGCCCCAAAGGCGTGAAGGGCAACGACACCGAGAAGGCTCTGGGCCGCGCGCATATCACTTGCAACAAGAACGGCGTGCCGTTTGATCCGGAAAAGCCGATGGTGACAAGCGGCATCCGTCTCGGCTCCCCTGCGGGCACGACACGCGGCTTTGGTGAGGCCGAGTTCCGCCAGATCGCCGATTGGATCATCGAAGTGGTCGATGGGCTGGCGGCCAATGGTGCCGATGGCAATGCCGAGGTCGAGGCCAAGGTGAAAGCCGAGGTCGAAGCGCTGTGCCAGCGTTTCCCGATGTATCCGAACCTGTAAGCGATTTGGTCCTCGCAGCGATGCGGGGGCCACTTTACCCTCCGGCTGGGCGGTGCCCGTCCGCGGGTGGGCATCGCAACCTGCGTTCCTACCGCTTTATTTCTCAACCATGATCTGCGGCCAAGGTGATGTGCCCGGCAGCAAAAGCGCCCGCCCAGGGGGCGGTCGGGCGCTGCCCGGCGGGGCAAAGCGCCTTGATTCCGGGCGATCATCGCCAGGCGCCCCCCTTGCCGATCCCCCCTCCCCGCGCCACATTCTTCTGCAAAGGAGAACCGCATGATCATTCACCCCAAGGGCAGCCGCCCCTCTGAACCCGGCCCTGACGATTACTTCACCGGAGAGGTCGAGATGACCCCGCTGATCTCGGCCCCGGCGCCTGCCCGCCTGCGCGGCGTGACGGTGACCTTTCAGCCCGGCGCGCGCACGGCGTGGCATGTCCACCCTCTGGGCCAAACCCTGATCGTCACCGAAGGCACAGGCCGCGCCCAGACCGAAGGCAGCCCGGTGCAGACGTTGAACAAGGGCGATGTCGTCTGGTTCGGCCCCGGTGAGAAACACTGGCACGGGGCCGCGCCCGACAGCGCCATGACCCACATCGCGCTGCAAGAGGCACAGGTCGGTGAGGCGGTCGAATGGATGGAAAAGGTGTCGGACGCGGATTACGACCCGGCCTGAGCCCATCGGCGCGGCGGCTTACACGTAGCCGCGCCACCAAAGCCAGATCACGAAACCCACCAAAACCACCAAAATATTGAAAGCCACCCCGGCCAGCCGGTCAAGGATGATGCCGCGCCGTCGGGCTTTGGGGTCGATCTCTTTCAAATGCGCCGTAACCCGGTTGAAGGCGGCCCAAACCGGGGCATCCTCCAACTGGCGGGCGATATGGGGATTGGCGACCAAATGCTCGGTCTTGCTGAGCAACACCCCGTCACTGCGAATGCCGCGCGGCAGTTCCGGCCCGGCGCGGTGAAACGCCTCACGCAGATCGCGGGCCTTGATGCGCAGACGGTCCTCGAACAGGGGGCGCAGCGCCTCGGCGCGGGTGTCGAAATTTTGGCGGTCAATCATGGGCGCATCTAATCGCTCTGGTCCCCGGGCTGCAATGCCCGTAATTTGCCTGCATGTTGAATTACTCCGAATATGGCGAAGCCACCGCCGACCGCCCGACCCTGCTTATCGTCCATGGCCTCTATGGCTCTGGCCGCAACTGGGGCGTGATCGCCAAACGCCTCGCGGACACGCGTCATGTCGTCACCGTCGACATGCGCAACCACGGCAGCAGCCCACATCACGACACCCACAGCTATCCCGAAATGGCGCAGGATCTGGCCGAGGTGATCATGCATCTGGGCGGCCCGGTGGACATCTGCGGCCACTCGATGGGCGGCAAGGCGGTGATGATGCTGGCGCTGACCCGGCCCGAGCTGCTGCGCCGCGTGATCGTCGCCGACATCGCGCCCGTCACCTATGGCCACACGCAGCAAATGTTCATCGACGCCATGCGCGGCGTGGACCTAAGCGGGGTCGAGCGCCGCTCTGACGCCGAGGCGCAATTGGCCGAGGCGGGAGTGGAGCGCGCGTTGCAGAGCTTTTTCACCCAATCGCTCGACCTGCCCGGCAAGCGCTGGCGGCTGAACCTCGACGCGCTTGAGGCGGAGATGCCCAAGATCATCGGCTGGCCCGAGGATGTGACCGGCCAGTTCGCGGGGCCGACCCTGTTTCTGTCGGGCGGTGCCTCGGACTATGTGCAGCCCGAACATCGCGATCCGATCAAGGCGTTGTTTCCACAAGCGCGCTTTGCCAAAATTCCCGGCGCGGGGCATTGGCTGCACGCAGAGAAACCGCGCGAGTTCGAAGCCACCCTGCGCATCTTTCTAAACGCCGAAGGGGCCGCGCCCGCGGGCTGACCCCTTCCGCCCCGGCGGATCGCCCCTGCATAGCGCCCGCAAAGGTTGAACAGACGGCCCCGCCCTTATTTCTGGGGCCGTCAAAGCCATTCCCCCCTTGCAGCCCGTGCCGCCATCCCTATAAGGCAGGACAATTTGCAAAATTAGGGGGCCGCCATGCCGAAACGTACCGACATCCAGTCGATCATGATCATTGGTGCGGGGCCGATTGTCATCGGACAAGCCTGCGAGTTCGACTATTCCGGCGCCCAAGCCTGTAAAGCGCTGAAAGAGGAAGGCTACCGCGTCATCCTCGTCAACTCCAACCCGGCCACGATCATGACCGATCCCGGGCTCGCCGACGCCACCTATATCGAGCCCATCACGCCCGAAATCGTCGCCAAAATCATCGAAAAAGAACGCCCTGACGCGCTGCTGCCCACCATGGGCGGCCAGACGGGCCTCAACACCTCGCTCGCGCTCGAAGAAATGGGCGTGTTGGAGAAATTCGGCGTCGAGATGATCGGCGCCAAGCGCGAGGCCATCGAGATGGCCGAAGACCGCAAGCTGTTCCGTGAAGCGATGGACCGTCTGGGCATCGAAAACCCCAAGGCCACCATCGTCACCGCCCCCATGCGCGAAGACGGCAAGAAGGACCTCGCCGCGGGCGTGAACCTTGCACTGGAAGCACTGGAATACGTCGGCCTTCCGGCGATCATCCGCCCCGCCTTCACCATGGGCGGCACCGGCGGCGGTGTGGCCTATAACCGCGAGGATTATGAATTCTACTGTCGTTCGGGCATGGATGCCTCGCCGATGGGCCAGATCCTCGTCGATGAATCGCTGCTCGGCTGGAAGGAGTACGAGATGGAGGTGGTGCGCGACACCGCCGATAACGCGATCATCGTCTGCTCCATCGAGAACATTGATCCGATGGGCGTGCACACCGGCGACAGCATCACCGTGGCCCCTGCGTTGACGCTGACGGACAAAGAATACCAGATCATGCGCAACCACTCCATCGCGGTGCTGCGCGAGATCGGGGTGGAGACCGGTGGCTCCAACGTGCAATGGGCCGTGAACCCCGCCGATGGCCGCATGGTGGTGATCGAGATGAACCCGCGCGTCAGCCGCTCCTCGGCGCTGGCGTCCAAGGCCACGGGTTTCCCCATCGCCAAGATCGCCGCGAAACTCGCCGTGGGCTTCACGCTGGATGAGCTCGACAACGACATCACCGGCGTCACCCCCGCCTCCTTCGAGCCGACCATCGACTATGTGGTCACCAAGATCCCGAAATTCGCCTTCGAGAAATTCCCCGGGGCCGAGCCCAACCTGACCACCGCGATGAAATCGGTGGGTGAGACCATGGCCATTGGCCGCACCATCCACGAGAGCCTGCAAAAGGCGCTGGCCTCGATGGAATCGGGCCTTACAGGCTTTGACGAAGTCGAAATCGCCGGTCTCAACAGCGACCTGCCCGGCGATGCGCCCGAGAATATGGCGGCGCTTATCAAAGCCGTATCGGCGCCTACCCCCGACCGGATGCGCACCATCGCGCAGGCGATGCGCCACGGCATGTCCGACGACGATCTGCACGCGCACACCATGTTCGACCCATGGTTCCTCGCCCGTATCCGCGAGATCATCGAGGCCGAGGAAGGCGTTCGCGCAAACGGCTTGCCAAGCGACGCCGATACTTTCCGCGAGTTGAAAATGATGGGCTTCACCGACGCCCGCCTCGCCATGCTGACCGACAGCCGCGAGGCACAGGTCCGCGACGCGCGGCTGGCGCTTGGCGTCAAGGCCGTGTTCAAACGCATCGACACCTGCGCCGCCGAGTTCGAGGCGCAGACACCCTACATGTACTCCACCTATGAGACCCCGCTGATGGGCGAGGCGGAATGCGAGGCGCGGCCTTCGGACCGCAAGAAGGTCGTCATCCTCGGCGGTGGCCCGAACCGGATCGGTCAGGGCATCGAGTTCGACTATTGCTGCTGTCACGCCTGCTACGCGCTGACGGATGCGGGCTATGAGACCATCATGGTCAACTGCAACCCCGAGACGGTTTCGACTGACTATGACACCTCGGACCGCCTGTATTTCGAGCCGCTTACCTTTGAGCATGTCATGGAAATCCTGCGCGTCGAGCAGGAGAACGGCACGCTACACGGCGTCATCGTCCAGTTCGGCGGCCAGACCCCCTTGAAGCTTGCCAATGGTTTGCAAGAAGCGGGCATCCCGATCCTCGGCACCACGCCCGACATGATCGATCTGGCCGAAGACCGTGAGCGTTTCCAGCAGCTTGTGCTGAACCTCGGCCTGAAACAGCCGCGCAATGGCATCGCCCATTCCGATGCAGAGGCGATGGAGATCGCCAAGGAAATCGGCTTCCCGCTGGTGATCCGCCCCTCCTATGTTCTGGGCGGTCGCGCGATGGAGATCGTCCGCGATCAGGCCAGCCTTGAGCGCTACATCACCAATGCCGTGGTGGTCTCGGGCGACAGCCCGGTGCTGCTCGACAGCTACCTGTCGGGCGCGGTGGAGCTTGACGTCGACGCGCTCTGCGATGGCGAGAATGTCCATGTGGCCGGCATCATGCAGCACATCGAAGAGGCGGGCGTCCACTCCGGCGACAGCGCCTGTTCGCTGCCGCCCTACTCCCTCCCGCGTGAGGTGATCGAAGAGGTCGAAGAGCAGACCCGCGCGCTGGCCAAGGCGCTCAACGTTGTGGGCCTGATGAACATCCAGTTCGCGGTGAAGGACGGAGAGATTTACCTCATCGAGGTGAACCCCCGCGCCTCGCGCACCGTGCCCTTCGTGGCCAAGGCGACCGACAGCGCCATCGCCTCTATCGCCGCGCGGATCATGGCCGGTGAGCCGCTGTCGAACTTCCCGCAGCGCCCCGCCTACCCCGATCAGGCCGCCTATGAAGACACGCTGCCCTTGGGCGATCCGATGACGCTGGCCGACCCCGATATGCCGTGGTTCTCGGTCAAAGAGGCCGTGCTGCCCTTCGCCCGGTTCCCCGGCGTCGACACGCTGCTGGGGCCAGAAATGCGCTCCACCGGTGAGGTCATGGGCTGGGACCGCGACTTCCCCCGCGCCTTCCTCAAGGCGCAGATGGGCGCGGGCAACCCGCTGCCGCGCAAGGGCTGCGCTTTCCTGTCGGTCAAGGATGCGGATAAGGGTCAGAATATGCTGGATGCCGCGAAAATCCTGCTGGACCAAGGTTTTACCCTCATCGGCACCCGTGGCACGGCGGAATGGCTCACCGCCAATGGCCATGCCTGCGATGTGGTGAACAAGGTCTACGAGGGGCGCCCCGACATCACCGATATGATGAAAAACGGCGAGGTGCATCTGGTGATGAACACCACCGAAGGCGCGCAGGCGGTCGAAGACAGCAAGTCGATCCGCTCCATCGCGCTTTATGACAAGATCCCCTATTTCACCACCGCCGCAGGCGCCCATGCCGCCGCATTGGCGATCAAGGCGCAGGCCGAGGATGCGATCGGCGTGAAAGCGCTTCAGGGATAAGAAAAAGGGGCTGCCCATCGGGCGGCCCCTTTCGCATTTGGGCATCGGTGCCCGCCTAGCTGATGATGCACCGGATCCAGCAAAGCTGAGGCGCGAAACGCATCCTTGTGGCATGCGAGACGTTGACCTCCGTGCCCTCCAAGCCGATCTGCGCAATCGGCTCGTGCATGAAAGAAGTCTCCACCAGCACCAGACGGTCACCATTGGCCATCAGCGGCACCCGTTCACGCGAAAGCCCCGCGATAAAGTCGATGTCGAGCAGGCTGTCCAGCCCGATGCCTTGCGAGAAATCCACCGCCAAAATCCGGCGGTCCAGACTGTCGCAATTCAGAATGCACCGCACCTGCGTGACGCGCAGAGAGACTTCGTAGCCGGTGAGTTGCTCCGCCACCGATTGCAGGCCCAAGAGATCAGCGGCGTTGATCGGCGTCGTCTGGCGCGACAGGCTGTCGGCGATGACGGCGGTGGCATCGGTCGCCATCCCGCGGACCCGAAAGGCATCGGTAAAGGTCAGCATCGCCATGATCGACCAGACCAACAACGGCAGCAGAACCAGAAAGGCAATCGTCTGGCTGCCCTCTTCCGACCGGACGAAACCTTTGAATACGCCCCCCCTCATCCGCGCGGCTCCGTCACGAAAGCGGTGGTGACCCGCACGCCATATGTGCCATCCGACCCTTCGGGCAATTTCCGGCCCAAGCCTGTCCCCGGCAAAAGCGGATCGAACAAACGACAGACCCGCATCATCATCAGGTTGTTCTGCTGACCGGGCAGAAAGCCATTTGCCGGGTCGAAATCCTCATCCCGGTCGACACAGGGGGCAGCCCCGCTCAGATCAGCCCAATCGGCAATCGGCATGGCGCGCATCTCGATCCGGATATTCTCGATGCAGCCCGCATCGAAAACCGACCGCTCACAAATCAGCGCCTTCATCGCGTCATAGCCTGGCACAGAACCGGTGGCCAAACGCACGTCCCGCACGGCCAAATTCGTGGCCCGGCGCAGCATGATCTCACGCGCGCTCCACAGGCCCGTCTCAAGCGCGAGGAAGAAAAAGTAAAAGACGAGCGGCAAGAGGATGACGAACTCAATGGTGACCCCGCCCGCCTCGGACCGGCGAAAGCGGTCTTTGACGAAGCGGATCATTTGGTCAGCCTCAACATAGAGATGGACGCCGCGATCATGTCGAAGGCGGTTTGGATTTCGAGACCCTGAACGTCGAAGTAATGGGCCTCGGAAGAGGCGCAGTCTTTCAGAAGGCTGAGGGAGTTGGTGCTGTCGACATCCATGCCGATGGAATAGACCACGACGCCAGCCGTGTTCGCGACGCCGCAGATTTGGCGCAGGCGGCGGTCTTTCTCGTTCGCGCTGATGGTGTCGTGCATGTTGTTCCAAAAACTGTTCGCGCGGGAACTCCAAGTCTGCGATCCGCCCCACCAGCTCGTCGTCCGCCGCCGGCCATAGAGGTTATAGCCGTAGTAATAAGGGGACATCTCGGCCCAAACCTCGGGCCAGTCGAGCCGTTCTTCCTGCCCTTGATCCCTATAGTCCCGTAGACTGGGGTGGTTGAGCAGCGTATAATCATCCCACCTACGATCAGAGCCCCAAGGGTGGGTCGCATAAAAGTAGTCTTCAGGATAGGAATTATCCCCGTCGTATTCGTTGGAGCGTTCGGCAGAATCCACTGTATAGAACACCACCGACCCGTAGTCGGTGCGGATCACATCCGACTCGCCGGAAGCATACTCAGGCTCAAGACGGTATTCCGGAAAGTTCTCACCATCCGTCATCAGCACCAGAACCTTCATGCTGTTATCAGCCCCGTGCGGGTGCGGGCGGCCTTGAAACTCCTGCGGGACCAGACCGGCGTCGATCAAGCCGCTCACCGGCCCCTGTGCGGAGGGGTCAAGCAAGGCCAGCCCCCACTTCGCACCAACGTCGATCGACGTCGACCCTTCGGCGGTCAAAGCGAGGATTTGCGATCTCAGCGCCGCGACCGAGTCTGACAAAGGAGTAATTTCAAAGCCTGCGTCTTTACGGCAAACCCATTGGCCCCTTTCCTGGTTGGAACTCGACATGCTCTGGAACTGGAAGTGCCCTGTCCGTTGCATCTGTTGTTGGGGGTCGATCGCCAAGGAACCATAGTCATTCCCATCGAAATCCACGCAGTGGGAATAGCTATGCTCGGTGGTTGTCGAATATTGGCCCAGCAGAGCTTCTCCCGCATTTACCTTGGTCGAATAGGGAATGATCGAAATCGATACGCGTCCCTCTTCGGTATCGCTTAGGATCGTATCGACAAAGTCGATGGCCGCATTCTTCAGCAGGGTCAGCTTGATCCCGCTACGGTCGCTGGTCCTCTCCCCCATCGACCCAGACACATCCAGCACCAGCGAAATCTCAATGTCCTCAACCCGCTCAGTCGCCTCAGAGCTGATCGTCATCCCGAGTGAATCGATGTCGAAAAACCGAAAGAAATAGGTGTTCAGCCCGGCGGGGAGCGAGGCTTCGACGGTGCGCCCCACCAGAATGCCGCCGATCTTTTCTTCGCTCGAGTCGATCACCACCTCGGACGGATCGAGCCCCGCCGATGTCAGGTAGCTGCGCACGACCTCTTCAGGGTCGAGGTCTTGCGACAAGCTCGCCGCGGCGAGCACGGCATTGTCGAGATGGGTCTGAAAGGTGGTCCGCGTCCGCTCGTGGTTGGCCAGGTCCACGGCCAGCCCGCCAAAGATCGTGATCCCGAAAAACACGACCAACATGAGGACCAGCATGCCGCCGCCCTCGTCCTTGCGAAAACGCTTTGCCCGCTCGCAAAGCATTCGACTGATAATACTGCGCCTCATGACACCTCTCTTTTTCGGAGGTTGAATCCGTAAGCAAATTCTGTGCTTTAGGCTGCGGCATCCGCGGATGGTGGACCTGTAAATCACGCGCCGGAGGTGCCGCTGCCTCAAAAAAACCCTGACTGTTCTCGTTCAATTAATGATTGCTAATGCTCAATCACTGCGCGCTTCCGGTTGCATAGTCAAGCCAGCGCGCGGGGGACGGGGCGATCAAAATTCGCAACTGTAGCGGCATTCACACGTCTGCCCCGTCAAAGCCGTGGCAAGTCCTGTGCGGTTTCGCTAGAGTATGGAACCTGCACCTTGCTGCCCCCTGCATCAAAGTGCACCGACATGACAACGGCCCTTGCAATTCGTCCGGGGCTGCTCAGCTTTATCAGACCAGCCATGCCGTTGGAGAGAAAGGGATCACAGCGATGTATCAAGCCGCCATCACCGGTACGGGCGTTTTCACGCCGAAGCAAACCATCACCAACGCCGAACTGGTCGAAGCCTTCAACGCCTATGCCGACCTCTACAACGCCGAGAATGCCGAGGCGATCGAAGCGGGCACCCTAGAGGCCAAGGCGCATTCTTCGGAAGAGTTCATCGTCAAAGCCAGCGGCATTGAACAGCGCTATGTCATGGATAAATCCGGCGTGCTGGACCCCAATGTGATGCACCCCCTGCTGCGCCAGCGCGCGGATGAGGAGCCTTCCCTCATGGCCGAAATGGCCATTGATGCCGCGCAGAAGGCGCTCGCCGCCGCTGGAAAGAGTGCCGAGGATGTGGACGCGGTGATCTGCGCCGCCTCCAACCTCGAGCGGGCCTATCCTGCCGTGGCCATCGAGATTCAGGAGCTTCTCGGCGTGAAGGGCTTTGCCTTCGATATGAACGTCGCCTGTTCTTCGGCGACTTTCGGCATTCAGGCGGCGGCGGACATGATCCGCTCCGGCTCTATCCGCTCCGCCCTCGTGGTGAACCCCGAGATTTGCTCAGCCCACCTCGAATGGCGTGACCGCGATTGCCACTTCATCTTTGGTGACGTGGCCACCGCCACGCTGCTGGAACGGGCCGAAGATGTCGAAGGCCCCCGTTTCGACGTTATCTCGACCCGCTGCGCAACAGAATATTCCAACAACATCCGCAACAACAACGGCTTCCTCCGCCGCTCCCGCCCCGATGGGCTGAGCGACCGGCGCGATATGCAGTTCATGCAGAATGGGCGCAAAGTGTTTAAGGAAGTGTTACCCATGGTGGCCGACCATATCGGCGGGCATATGGCCGACAACGGGTTGGAGTCCGCCGACCTCAAGCGCATCTGGCTGCATCAGGCCAATAAGTCGATGAACGATTTCATCGGGCGCAAAGTGCTGGGGCGGGAGCCTGAGCCGGGCGAACAGCCCAACATTCTGCAAGACTACGCCAACACCTCCTCCGCCGGGTCGATCATCGCTTTCGCCAAGAACTCCGACGATCTGGAAGACGGCGAGACCGGGCTGATCTGCTCCTTCGGGGCGGGCTATTCCGTCGGCTCCGTCATCGTCAAAAAGCGCGGCTGACGCGCAGCGCCCGGCCCTAAGATCAGGGCGGGGTTTGCATCTTGATCCGCTTTCATGGGCGGCGTAACACCCTGCCCATGGCAAAGCTCTACTTCAATTACTCCACCATGAACGCCGGTAAATCCACGGTGCTGCTTCAAGCGGCCCATAACTATGCGGAACGCGGCATGGTGCCCTTTTTGCTGACCGCGCAGTTCGACAACCGCGCGGGCGAAGGGCGCATCGCCTCCCGTATCGGCATCGGGCAAGAGGCCGATACTTTCGCCCCGGGCGAAGACCTTTTGGTCAAGATCGAAGCCCGGTTGGAGCAAGGCCCCTGCGCCTGTATCTTTGTCGATGAGGCGCAGTTTCTAGAGGTTGAGCAGGTCTGGCAACTGGCCCGAGCGGTGGATGATCTGGGCGTGCCGATCATGTGTTTTGGCCTTCGCGTCGATTTCCGGGGTGAACTTTTCCCCGGCTCCGCCACCCTGCTGGCGCTGGCCGATGAGATGCGCGAAGTGCGCACCATTTGCCATTGCGGCAAGAAAGCCACGATGGTCGTGCGCCGCGACGCCGAAGGGCAAGCGATGCGGGACGGCGCGCAGGTGCAGATCGGCGGGAACGAGACCTATGTCTCGCTCTGCCGCAAACACTGGCGCGCCGCTGTGGGCGACGGTTAAACCCGGTTTGGCGGGGTCTCTCCGTCAATGAAGGCTTGCAGATTGGCCACCGCCATCAGACCCATATCGACACGGACTTCATGCGCCGCCGTGCCGAGATGCGGCAGCAGCACAACATTGTCGAGATCGCGCAGCGCCTGCGGCACTTTGGGCTCGAACTCATAGACATCCAGACCCGCACCGCCAATGCGCCCGGCTTGCAGGGCTTCGATCAACGCAGCCTCCTGCACCACATCGCCGCGGGCTATGTTGATCAGATGGGCATGGGGCTGCATCGCGCCGAGAACGGTTTCATCGATCAGATGCCGGGTCTCGCCGCCGCCGGGCACGGCGATGACGAGCACAGCCACGGCTTCGGCCAGCGCGGTCAGGCTTTCGACACGGGAGGCGGGAAAATCGAGGTCTTTCTCACTGCGGTTGAAATAGCTGACCTGCATTTGAAACCCATAGTGGCAGCGCCGCGCGATGGCCTGCCCGATCCGGCCCATGCCGACGATGCCGACCCGTTTGCCGGTCAAATGCAGCCCCAACATCTGCGTTGGGTGCCAACCGGCCCATGCGCCGGAGCGCACTAGCCGCTCCCCTTCGGCAGCGCGGCGGGCGGACATCAGCATGAGCGTCATGGCGACATCCGCCGTGGCATCGGTGACGGCGCCGGGCGTGTTGGTCACCTCCACCCCCGCCGCGCGGGCCGCTGCCGCGTCGATGTGGTTATAGCCAACGCCAAAATTGGCGAGGATCTTGCAGCGCGGCTCGGGCACATCGGCGAAAACCTCGGCCGAGAAAGCATCCCCCAGGGTCGGCATCACCCCGTCATAGTCGTGCAGCACGGCACGCATTTCTTCGCCCGAAAGCGGCGCGGTTTCCTCCCGCACCGTCACTTCGCAGCCCTTCAACGCTTCGGTGACTTCTTTGGGCAAGGGTCTGGCAATCAATATCTTTTTCAATGCATCCGCCCTCCTTCGGGCACTTTTTGATCGGGCGACAAAAGCACGATCTCTCCGTCCTTGTCGGGCAGGCCGAGCACCAGCACCTCAGACATGAAAGGCCCGATCTGGCGCGCGGGGAAGTTAACCACGGCCACAACCTGCCGCCCCACCAGCGTCTCCGGCGTATAATGCGCGGTGATCTGGGCCGAGGTCTTACGCTCGCCGATCTCCTCGCCGAAATCTACCCAGAGTTTAATCGCTGGTTTCCGCGCTTCGGGAAAGGCTTCGGCCCGGGTCACGGTCCCGACGCGAATGTCGACCTTCAGGAACTCGTCGAAAGTGATCTCAGCCATTTGCGAGTTCCCGCGATCTGTCCGCCGCGGCGGCCACTGCGCGCTCGAGAAGGGGCGGGAAGCCTTCGGCCTCATCCATCAAAACCTCAAGCGCCGCTTGGGTCGTGCCATTGGGGCTGGTGACGTTGACGCGCAACTGCGCCGGTTCCTCTTCAGCCTGCATCGCCAGCGCCCCTGCCCCGGCGACCGTCGCCTTGGCCAATTGCATCGCCAATTCCTTGGGCAGGCCTTGGGCCACACCGGCGGCGGCCATGCATTCGATCATGTGAAAGACATAGGCCGGCCCCGAGCCGCTGACCCCGGTAACCGCGTCGATCTGCGCCTCTTCGGTCAGGCGGACGACCTCACCCACCGCGCTCAGCAGCGTTTCGGCTTCATCCAAGGACCGGCTGCCCGCCCTGGCGTTGCCGACGATGGCGGTGATCCCTTTGGATATGGCGGCAGGCGTGTTGGGCATGGCCCGCACAATGGGCGTGTCCCCGCCGAGGACGCTTTCGAAATAGCCGATGGTCGTGCCCGCCGCGACGCTGACGAACAGCGTCTCACCATTGCCCATCGCCTGAAGCGTCGGCAGCGCGTCCGCCATCATCTGCGGTTTGACCGCCACCAGCACCACCGCTGGCGCGGCAGGCAGGTCGGCGTTCAGGTTTACGCCGGTGCCTTGCAGCCAATCGGACGGTTTCGGGTCCACGACCCAGACCGTGCTTGCCGGCAGCCCCTTCGCCAGCCAGCCCTCCAACATGGCCGATCCCATTTTGCCACAGCCCAGCAAAACCAGACCGTCGCGTGCCACTCTCCCGTCTTTCATCCTATCCCCCGAAGTTGTTCGGGGACTTTGTTACGCCCGGCCGTAAGCCTCTGCAATGGCGACGTCCATCGCGGCCTTTGGGGATTGATCGCCCCAGACGAGCAATTGCAGCGCAGGATAGTAGCGTTCCGCGCTCATGACGGCGGCACCGATCATCGTGTCGATCTGCTCTGGCCCCGCGACCTGTCCGCCCGCCAAAACCAGCCCGTAGCGGTAGACCATCAACTGCTGATCGGCCCAGAAGCTGAAGGCCCCCGCCCAGCATTGATCGTTGACGAGGTTTAACAATTCGTAAAGTTCCGGCAGTTTTTCAGCCGGAGGCTCCATCTCGAAGGTGCAGATCAGCCGCAGCGTTTCGTCGTAAGCTGACCATGCCAGCGTGATCGAATAGGTCCGCCACTGCCCCTCGACCGCCATAGCGATCTGGTCATCCGCCACGCGGTCGAATTCCCAATCGTGATGGGCCGCGAGATTTTCAACGATATCAATGGGGTGGATTTCTTCTTCAAGGTAATGCTCGGACAGGGCCATTTCGCCACCTCTCAATCTGTTCCACGGGGCGGGACTTGGCCCACCATGCATGGAAGCCTGCACAAATAGGCGTGTAGGTTCACATCACCTATACAAGATATGGTGCTTGCAGCGGAACAGTCTGGCAAGTTTTTTCTTGGGGATAACCACAATTGATAGGGGATAACCGCAATAACTTGTGGGTAAATCGCGGAAATCGTCTATAAATTGGAGGGAGAGAGCGTGAGGGGCCGCAAGCGGCCTCTGTCCACGCGGGGGATCGCCGCCCCGGCCCGGGGCGGCTGATCGAATTCTATCGGGCTCAGTCTTTGGCTTCGAGCTTGTCGAGCCGCGCTTTCAGCGCTTCGTTCTCTTCGCGTGCCTTCTGCGCCATGGCGCGCACCGCGTCGAACTCCTCACGGGTGACGAAATCACGATCGGCGAGCCAGCGGTCGAGCATTCCCTTGAAGGCGGTCTCGGCCTCATCCTTCGCGCCTTGGGCGACGCCCATCGCGTTTGTCATCATCTGTGAAACATCGTCGAAAAACTTGTTGCGGGTCTGCATGTCTGGCCTCCGGAGGTTTGTTAGCCTCTATATGGGGCGCGACGCCCTTGCTCGCAAGGTTGACTTCCCCGCGCGGCCTTGCTCAATCAGCAGCATGATAGCCATGCTCCCCTTCCCCGATATCGCGCCGGAAATCTTTTCGGTGACCCTGTTTGGTTCCACCTTCGCGCTGCGCTGGTATGCGCTGGCCTATATCGTGGGCATCCTGCTGGGCTGGCGCATTGCCACTGCGGCGGTCAAACGGCCCCAGCTGTGGAAGAACGACACGCCAGTCATGAAGCCCGGTCAGGTCGAGGACCTGCTCTTTTGGGTCATTCTGGGCGTGATCCTTGGCGGGCGTTTGGGCTATGTGCTGTTTTACCAACCGGCCTATTACCTGTCGAACCCCGCCGCGATCTTGCAGCTTTGGGAGGGCGGCATGTCCTTCCATGGCGGGGCGCTTGGGGTCATTCTGGCGGGGCTTTTCTATACATGGCGGCACCGGATTCCGGTGATTTCGACCGGGGATATGGTCTGTCTGGGGCTGGCGCCGGGGCTGTTTCTGGGGCGGCTCGCGAATTTCATCAATGCCGAACTGTGGGGCCGCCCGACCGATCTGCCTTGGGGCGTGGCCTTCCCCGGTGAGGCGGCGCAGTTCTGCCCCGATGTGGCGGGCATCTGCGCGCGCCACCCCTCGCAGCTCTATGAGGCGCTGCTGGAGGGGCTGCTCTTGGGCGGCGTGCTGCTGTGGATGGCGTGGAAACGCGGCGCGCTCAAAATGCCGGGGCTGATCGGCGGCACTTTCCTTGCAGGCTATGGCGCGGCGCGGTTCGCGGTGGAATTCCTGCGCCAGCCCGACGCGCAATTCGTCACCCCCGGCAACCCGCTGGGGCTGGCGTGGCATATCGGCGGCTGGGGGCTGACCATGGGGCAAATCCTATCGCTGCCGATGATTGCCGTGGGCGTCTTCCTCATCATCCGAGCGCGGCGGCAGGCATGAGCCTGAAGGACCATCTGCTCACAGGAATCGCGCTGGAAGGGCCGATGCGGCTGGACGCTTATATGCAGTCCTGCCTGCTGCATCCCGACTGGGGGTACTATACCACCCGCGCGCCTTTCGGCCCGGAGGGGGATTTCATCACCGCCCCCGAGATTAGCCAGATGTTTGGCGAGTTGATCGGCCTGTCACTGGCGCAAAGCTGGCTGGATCAGGGCGCGCCCTCCCCCTTCACACTGGCCGAGCTTGGGCCGGGCCGGGGGACATTGATCGCCGATATCCTGCGCGCCACGGCGCGAGTGCCGGGGTTTCAGGACGCGGCGCAGGTCACGCTGGTCGAAGCCTCTCCTTCTTTACGCGATGTGCAGCGCGAGACGTTGCGAGGAGCCGAGGTCACTTGGGCCGAGAGTGCCGCTGACCTGCCAGATGCGCCGCTGTTCCTGATCGCCAATGAGTTTTTCGACGCGCTGCCAATCCGGCAATTCCTCCGCCAAGGCGCAGGCTGGGCCGAGCGCCGGGTGGGCGCGGCAGAGGGGGCGCTGACCTTTGGCCTCGGCCCCGTGACCCCACAGCCCGCCCTTGCCCATCGGCTGGAAGATACGAAGGACGGCGACCTTGTTGAGCTTTGCGCCCCGGCGGCGGAGATCATGCAAGAGATCGGCAAACGCATCGCGGCCCATGGCGGGGCGGGGCTGATCATCGACTATGGCGATTGGCGCGCCTTGGGCGACACGCTGCAAGCGCTGGAGAACCACAGCCCCGCCGATCCCCTCGCCAATCCCGGGCAGGCCGACCTGACCGCCCATGTCGATTTCGAGGCGCTGGCCCGCGCCTGCCCCTGCCCCCATAGCCGCGTGGTCATCCAAGGCGTTTTTCTGGAGCGGTTGGGCATCACCCCCCGCGCGCAGAAACTGGCCGAGGCGCTGACCGGCGACGCGCTCAGCAACCATATTGCCGCACATCGACGGTTGACGCACCCGTCGGAAATGGGAAACCTGTTCAAAGTGATGGGGCTCTACCAAAAAGGTCAGACCCCGCCCCCGGGAACAGAAGTATGACGCTCGAAATTCTGACATCCGATGCGCTTGCGCCTTTGCGGCACGGGTTTTTCACCCGCCGTGGCGGCGCGTCTTCGGGGGTGTTTTCCGGGCTGAACTGCGGCAGCGGCAGTTCAGACCAGTCCGAGATCGTGCGCATTAACCGCGCCCGCGCCGCCGAGGCGATGGGCCTGCCGGCCGACCATCTTGTCGGCGTGCATCAGGTACATTCCGCCACTGTCGTCACGGTGACGGAGCCGCACGACGACAAACCCCGCGCCGATGCCTTGGTCACCAAAACCCCCGGCATCGCCCTGTCGATCCTGACCGCTGACTGTCAGCCCGTGCTTTTTGCCGATGCCCAGGCCGGTGTGGTGGGCGCGGCCCATGCAGGCTGGCGCGGCGCGCTTGACGGGATACTCGAAGCGACCGTCGATGCGATGGTCGATCTCGGCGCCACCCGCGAAAAGATCACCGCGGTGATCGGCCCCTCCATCAGCCAGCGCGCCTATGAGGTCGGGCCGGAGTTTCTCGACAACTTCATGAGCGCCGACCCAGAGTTTGCCCGTTACTTTGCCCAAGGCGAAGGTGACCGTCTGCATTTCGACTTGCCGGGCTTTGGCCTGAACCGTCTGCGGGCTGCGGGTGTGGGCCATGCGGAATGGACGCGGCATTGCACCTACGCCGATGCCGCGCGATTCTATTCCTACCGGCGCACGACCCACGCCAAAGAAGCGGACTATGGCCGCTTGCTCTCGGCGATCACCCTCTGAACGGGGCGAGATTGCGGCAAAGCCTGCCCGCTTCGCGCCGCATTGCCGTCGCGAAATCTGGCACAATCAACCCTTTGCGGCCCCATTGTTTCTCGCACCCCCTGCAAACCACCGAAAATTAACACTTTTCGAAGTATGGCAAAGGCGCCCAAAACCGCCCTTCCAAGCCGTCAATTTCCCACAAGTTTCTCGCCCACGGTCAAAAACCGGCCCGATTGCACTGCGATAGTGGATGCAACGATGCCCGCGTGACCCGAAGAGGAACAGAGCCATGAAAAAGAACCCGCGCTTCATCAAATCCGTTGTCGAGACGGCGGCCAAGACCGACACCGTCATGCCTTGGGCCCGCGGTGCGCGCCGCGCCGCTTTCATCGCCAAACGCAGCAACAACGCCCCGGTCCGCAAGACCGCCTGAGAGGTTTCCCCCGGTACCGGCGCCACGCGCTCGGTATAGCAGACCGCCCCTCGTGACGTTGATTCGTTGCGAGGGGCGTTTTCATGCGAATATGGCGATCACGCACCCGGCTCGGAAACAGCCCCCCACATTCAGCCAAGATTGGCGCGCAAAGCGCAGCGCTCATGCCGGATATTTTGACAAATCCCGCAGAACATGGCGCAGTATCCGTCAGCCCGCGCCGGTGCATGCCGCCCTCGGCAGCGCTGTGCCGGGCCGACAAAGGGTTTTGCATGACTGAGACCGCCACCAAAGCCGAAGGCCCGCCGCCCGCGCCGATGCGCAGCTATGAAGTCGCCGCGCTCCGCGCCGACGGGTCGCTCTATATCGGCCAAGACACCGCCCCCGCCGCGCCACTTCTCGAAGCCGCTTTCGCGGCCTTCGCCCGCGGGACGCCAATCCAAACGGTGCAGGGCGACATCGCCATCGAAGACCTCCAGCCCGGCGACATGATCCACACGAGTGCCGGAGACCCGGCGCAGTTGATCTGGATCGGGTCGAGCCGTTTCATCCCGGCGGACAGTGGGCGGCTGCCCCTCATCCGCATCATGCCCGACAGTTTCGGCGAGGGGCGCCCGAATTCTTTCATCACCCTCGGCCCCGCCGCACGGGTGCTCCAGACGCCGCCCCACCTGCGGGCCGGGGCGGAGGGCAGCCGCCTGCTCACACCGCTGTGCGAATTCGTGGATGGGGTCAATGTGATCGAGGTCACCCCGCCAACCCCGGTACGCCTGTTTCATATCTGCCTGTCGCGCCATGCGGTGATCAAGGCAGGCGGGCTAGAGATGGAGACCTTTCACCCCGGCGCTCAAGCGCTGCGTGACGCAACACCCGGCCTGCGGGATCGCTTTCTATCCATGTTTCCGCAGATCGCGCATGGGCGTGATTTCGGCCCCCTCGCCCATCCCCGCGCGCCCGCGGCGGCAGAAGGCCGCGCCGATAGCTGACCTTAAGGCGCGGTCGACAGCCGCGCTTCCAACACGTCGAAGGGCACGCCGGGCTCGTCCTTGGCCCCGCGGATCACGAGGCTGGTCTTCACGCTTTCCACATTGGGCGTGGTCAGCAATTGCCCGGTCAGGAAGCTTTGAAAGCTCGACAGATCTGGTGCCACGCATTTCAGGATGAAATCGACCTCACCGTTGAGCATATGGCACTCGCGCACCAGCGGCCAACCACGGCATTTCTCTTCAAACGCGCTCAGATCAGCCTCGGCCTGACTGGCCAGCCCGACCATGGCGAAGACCTGCACCTCAAAGCCCAGTTCACGCGCATCGACATCCGCATGATAGCCTTTGATATAGCCCTGCTCTTCCAAGGTGCGCACGCGGCGCAAACAGGGCGGCGCAGAGATGCCGACACGTTTGGCCAGTTCGACATTCGTCATCCGGCCATCAGATTGCAACTCGGCCAAGATCATCCGGTCTATCGGATCAAGTCGTGTACCCGCCATAACATCCTCAGTGAATTTTCGATTCTTATAGCAGCCTGCGTGGTGCGCGCAATAAAGTTTCACACAAGCGCAATATTCTTTATCACGGCCCTTGAGGCCAGCCGCCCGTCCGTTCACGCAAGCGTAATGACGGGGCGGTGACGGCAGGGGTTTAACGGCTTCGCGGCTATCGCTATATGAGGCGGGCAATATCAATGACAGCCCGGGGGGCCAGATGGCCGAGACACGTAAAACCAAGGTACTGATCATCGGCTCCGGCCCTGCGGGCTATACCGCCGGGGTCTACGCAAGCCGCGCCATGCTGGAGCCGATCCTCGTGCAGGGGATCGAGCCGGGCGGCCAGCTGACCACCACCACCGAGGTCGAGAACTGGCCCGGCGACAGCGAGGTGCAGGGCCCCGACCTGATGATCCGCATGCAGGACCACGCCAAGGCCATGGGGACTGAGATCATCGGCGACATCATCACCGACCTCGACCTGTCGAGCCGCCCGTTCCACGCCAAGGGCGACAGCGGCACGACTTACGTCGCCGATTCCGTGATCCTCGCCACCGGCGCCCGCGCGAAGTGGCTGGGGCTGGAGAGCGAAGAGAAGTTCAAGGGCTTCGGCGTCTCGGCCTGCGCTACCTGCGATGGGTTCTTCTATCGTGGTCAGGAGATCGTGGTCATCGGCGGCGGCAACACTGCCGTGGAAGAGGCGCTGTTCCTGACTAACTTCGCTTCCAAGGTCACGCTGATCCACCGCCGGGACGAGTTGCGCGCCGAGAAGATCCTGATCGACCGGTTGATGAAGAACCCCAAGATCGAGCCGCTGTGGTTCCATGAGCTGCACGAGGTCTACGGCACCGACAACCCGCTCGGCGTCGAAGGCGTGAAGGTCAAACACACCAAAACCGGCGAGATCACCGACATTCCCGCCAAGGGCGTCTTCGTGGCCATCGGCCATGCGCCCGCCAACGAATTGGTCAAGGACACGCTAGAGACCCATATGGGCGGCTACGTGGTGACCAAACCCGACAGCACCGAGACCTCCATCCCCGGTGTCTTTGCCGCGGGCGATCTGACCGACCACAAGTACCGCCAAGCGGTGACCAGCGCCGGCATGGGCTGCATGGCAGCACTCGAAGCCGAGCGTTTCCTTGCCGAAGTGGGCGATGACGACGGCAAAGATACCTCCCTCCCGCTCGGCTATGGGGCCGAGGTGAAGGAAGACGTTTAACTCAGGCGAAGGCGCGGCGGAGATAATTCCGGTTTCCGCCGCCCCTCAGCACCCGAATTGCAGGCCATCCTCGGATCATGGGATTTCGGCCTTTAACGGGGCGACACCCCTTAGTTCTATAGACTTTTCACATCTTTTACAGCTATGGCAGCCGGGACCAAAGCCGCCTGTTCCCTGAAAAAAAGTGATAGTCATGATGCCCAGCAACCTCACGCCGATCCCCGAACTCTACGTCTCTTACGAGTCGTCGCAAAAGCTGAAGGTGGAGGCGGGCAATCTGGTGAGCCTCGACCTCACCCCGCGCCAGATCTGCGATCTGGAACTCTTGATGAACGGCGGCTTCAACCCGCTGAAAGGGTTCTTGGGCGAAGAGGACTACGACAGCGTGGTCGAGAATATGCGTCTGGCGGATGGCTCCCTCTGGCCGATGCCCATCACCCTCGACGTGACCGAGGCTTTCGTCGAGAAGCTCGAAGTGGGGCAGGACATCGCCCTGCGCGACCAAGAGGGCGTGATCCTTGCGACCATGACCGTGACCGACCGCTGGACCCCGAACAAATCGCGCGAGGCCGAGAAGGTCTTTGGCGCTGATGACGAGGCGCATCCGGCGGTGAATTACCTGCACAACCAAGCGGGCAACGTCTATCTGGGCGGTCCGGTGACCGGCATCCAGCAACCGGTGCACTACGACTTCCGCGCCCGCCGCGACACGCCCAACGAGCTGCGCGCCTATTTCCGCAAACTGGGCTGGCGCCGCGTCGTGGCCTTCCAAACCCGCAACCCGCTGCACCGCGCGCATCAGGAACTCACCTTCCGCGCCGCGCGTGAGGCGCAGGCCAACCTGCTGATCCACCCCGTTGTCGGCATGACGAAGCCCGGCGACGTGGATCACTTCACCCGCGTGCGCTGCTATGAGGCGGTGCTCGACAAATACCCCGCCGCCACGACCTCCATGTCGCTCTTGAACCTCGCCATGCGCATGGCTGGCCCGCGTGAGGCCGTCTGGCACGGGCTGATCCGCAAGAACCACGGCTGCACCCATTTCATCGTGGGCCGCGACCACGCTGGCCCCGGCAAGAACTCCGCCGGCGAAGATTTCTATGGCCCCTATGACGCGCAGGAATTGTTCCGCGCCCATCAGGAGGAAATGGGCATCGAAATGGTCGATTTCAAACATATGGTCTGGGTGCAGGAACGTGCCCAATATGAGGCCATGGATGAGATCGAGGACAAAGACAGCGTCACCATCCTGAACATCTCGGGCACCGAGCTGCGCCGCCGCCTGAGGGAAGGTCTGGAGATCCCTGAGTGGTTCTCCTTCCCCGAGGTCGTCAAGGAGCTGCGCCGCACCTCCCCGCCGCGGTCCAAACAGGGGTTCACCGTCTTCTTCACCGGTTTCTCCGGCTCTGGCAAATCCACCATCGCCAACGCGCTGATGGTCAAGCTGATGGAGATGGGCGGCCGCCCGGTGACGCTGCTGGACGGTGACATCGTGCGCAAGAACCTCAGTTCTGAGTTGGGCTTCTCGAAAGAGCACCGCGATCTGAACATCCGCCGCATCGGCTATGTCGCATCAGAGATCACCAAGAACGGCGGCATCGCCATCTGCGCACCGATTGCGCCCTATGCCGCCACCCGCCGCGCGGTGCGTGAGGATGTCGAGAACTTCGGCGCCTTCGTCGAGGTGCACGTCGCAACCTCCATCGAAGAGTGCGAACGCCGCGACCGCAAGGGGCTCTACAAGCTGGCGCGAGAGGGCAAGATCAAGGAATTCACCGGCATTTCCGACCCCTACGATGTGCCGCAGAACGCCGAACTGGTGCTGGAGACCGAGAATGTCGAGGTCGACAACTGCGCGCATCAGGTGTTGCTGAAGCTCGAAAACATGGGGCTGATCGCGGAGTAAACCGATCAGTTTTTGCCAAGAACAACGCAGCCCCTCGGGGCTGCGTTTCGCGTTTGGGGTCAGGCCACCTCGGGCATGAAAACTTGGCCCGACATTACCACGCGCCCCTGCCCCGCCACGCGGACACCGGTGGTCGCATCGCGGGGGCCAAGCACCTCGACCTCCGCCCGTCCGGGGCGGCCCATGAGGTGCCCCTGCTCGGCCACGAAGGCCGGGCTCTCGATCAATCCGCGCGCCCAGAGGTAGGCCGCCATGGCACCCGTCGCCGATCCGGTGAAAGGGTCTTCGGCGGGGCTGGGCGGGGCCAGCAGCAGCCGCGCATAGGT
>NZ_JBIFFO010000060.1:0-1422 GCF_043557115.1 Sulfitobacter sp. 1A13679 | reverse complement strand
ACAAAAGAAACTGAGATGCGCCCTAACTTCTTGGCGCGCCCCGCCTCTCATACCTCGAATTCTTATCCGCCTCGTGACCCGAACCACCGCGCTTCCGCTGCCGTCCGCCCCGTCTGGCGCCCCAGCGGTGCGTCTCAGCGCCGCCGGTAGAGGGGGTTCTAAGGTTAGTAGGACAAAGCCGCAAGCAGAAAGTGAGAAAAGATGAGATTTCGGGGGACTTTTCGGCAAGCTGCTGAAATGGCGTGCTATTTCTATAGGAACAGGCCCTGAGTTCCGCCGCGACGGCAGCATGCGACTGCGTTGAAACCTCGATGACCGGGTGAATCATCCCCGAATTAAGCGCCATAGAGGGGAAGTTGGGTGAATCGCCTCAAGGCGGCGCGACTCGCTGAACGCTTGCGCAAGGACGCCTGAGGTAGGCAAATCTATAACGAATAAATTGCCGCGGCTCGGCACACCCACAGGGGACGCGCCCGCTTCGCACGGATGCAGCGAACCGCCAAGAATGAAATGCCCCGCTCGGCGGCGCAGCTTCATCGCTAATTTAAGGAAATATGGCAGGGGCTGAGGGACTCGAACCCACGACCCTCGGTTTTGGAGACCGATGCTCTACCAACTGAGCTAAACCCCTATGCCGGAGGCTTGGGTAGTCGCAAACGGGCGGCGGATCAAGAGCAGATCTGACCTTTCCGCCGATATTCTCTTCTTTGGGGAACATTGAGCGGCCAGCTTACGTTTTCTCGTCGAACCAAGCCCGAAATTGGAGGACGAACGATGACTATGAACAATCTCAAAGACGTCTACACCGACCAACTGCAAGACCTCTACTCTGCCTGCAAGCAATCGCTCGAAGCGACCAACGCTCTGGGCCGCGCAGCGGAGGACAAGGAACTTAGCGAAGCGCTGATCGACGGCAGCAATGGAATCGCCAAGGGCATGGATGTGCTGAGGTCCATCTGCGCCAAACATGACCTCGACCCGGAAGGCGAGCACTGCCACGGGATGGAAGGTCTTGTCAAAGAGGCGCATAAGCACGTGCTGGAGGAGGATTTTGGCGACAGCGATGCCCGCGATGCGATGATCATCACGCAGTATCAGCGGATGGTGCACTATGCTCTGGCGGGCTACGGCTGCGTTGTCGCCTTCGCCAATCGTCTGGGCGAGAATGAAGATGGTGCACAACTGCAAGAGCAGCTTGATCACACCTATGATGGTGACCGCCGCATGACAGAGATCGCGACCAAAGGTGGCGTGAACGCTGACGCCGCTTGATTGCGGCTGAATTAGAACGAGTGGAGCCGGCTCTTACGAGCGCCGGCTTTCTCGTTTCAGGGGGGTCGCATAGCCTGCCAAAGCAAAAGGCCGCAGCAAACGCTGCGGCCTTTCGAATATCTGAACCGTGGTCCCCGGTCAGGACGGGGG
>NZ_JBIFFO010000059.1:0-1425 GCF_043557115.1 Sulfitobacter sp. 1A13679 | reverse complement strand
GATCATGCCCCATAGCGTGGTGTAACTCGCGGCTGGCCGGGCGCTTTCGACGGCCGAGCTGATCAGTCCGTCTGAGTTGCAGGCAGGCTGATGATGGGATCATCGCAGACCGGTGCCAAGGTTTCCAGCGTCATGTATCGCGCACGCTGCACAGTCCATTCTTCGGTCTGCTCCATGAGGATGGCGCCGACGAGGCGACGTATGGCAGCCTCATTTGGAAAGATCCCGACGACGTCTGTCCTGCGCTTGATCTCGCCGTTCAAACGTTCAATCGGATTCGTCGAATGCAACTTCGTCCGATGCTGTTGGGGAAAGGTCATGTAGGCGAGCACGTCTTCCTCGGCATCATCCATCAGCCCAGAGAGCCTGGGCAGCTTGGACCGCATCTGGTCGGCGACGTTGCGCCATTGGACTTTCGCCGCCGCATGGTCTGGCTGTGCAAAAGCGGTTGCGATAAAGGCGGAGACGACGCGTCGGCTGCTCTTGCCTGCATGCGCAAGAGCGTTCCTCTGGAAATGCACCCGACAACGCTGCCAGCTCGTGTTCAGCACGCGTGCGACTGAGGCCTTGATGCCTTCATGGGCATCACTGATGACCAGCTTCACACCACATAGCCCGCGCCGCACCAGATCGCGCAGAAACTCCGTCCAGAAGGTTTCGGCCTCGGACGGGCCGATGGACATGCCCAGCACCTCTCTGCGGCCGTCTGTATTGACGCCGACGGCGATGGTGACGGCAACGGAGACGATACGCCCGCCCTGGCGGACCTTGAGATAAGTCGCATCGATCCAAAGGTAGGGCCATTCGCCGTCAATTGGACGGGTAAGGAAGGCATCGACCCGCTCGTCGATCTCCTCGCACAGGCGGCTAACCTGGCTCTTCGAGATGCCGGTCCCACCCATCGCCTGGACGAGATCGTCCATAGAACGGGTTGAGACGCCATGGACATAAGCTTCTTGAATAACCGCGCTCAACGCCTTCTCTGTCGCCCGCCGCGGCTCCAGGAAAGAAGGAAAATAGCTGCCGGTGCGCAGCTTGGGAATCCGCAGTTCCACGTTCCCGGCTCGCGTCTGCCAATCGCGTTCGCGGTAGCCGTTTCTCTGCGCCTTCCGCTCCGACGTCTTCTGATGATAGTCGGCCCCGGTTTTTGCGCCGACCTCCAGTTCCATCAGCCTTTCGGCGGCAAAACCGATCATCTCTCGAAGAAGATCGGCATCCGCGCTCTTCTCGACAAGCTCTTTCAGGTCCATCATAGGTTTGGTCATCGGGGTCTTCCTTCGGTTCAGGTTGATGTTCGCAACCCGACCTTACCGAAAATTCACCGATGACCACCGCGCCTTTGATGACGTCCTACGGCGCCTCATGAAGGGCGCGGACGCCACCAAAAGCGCTACCAGAAGTTACACCTCTCCCTGGGACATGACC
>NZ_JBIFFO010000021.1:0-68820 GCF_043557115.1 Sulfitobacter sp. 1A13679 | reverse complement strand
GGAGCGATCGCCGGTCGAACCTGGGCCCGGGACGCGCACTACGAAAGCTTTATGGCGCGTCTGCGCGCGATGTCGGCCGCCACCGATTTGATGTTCGGAAAAGAAGCCCGTGCGCTCGCGGTTTCGGAGCTTGTCGACCACGTGCTGGCCCCGTTCAAGGATGAGGCCTGTAAAATCAGGGTCGAGGGCTCACAGGTGCTCGTTCCGAACAAGGCGATTTCCGGCCTTGCCATGGCGCTCCATGAACTCGCCACCAATGCCGTCAAGCATGGCGCGCTTTCGGTCCCGGCTGGCGGTATCGATGTAAGCTGGCAGAGCACCGTTGAGGGGACGCTGGAGCTGCACTGGAAGGAGCACGGCGGTCCCCCGGTGACCAAGCCTGAGCATGTGGGGTTTGGCACCCAGCTATTGCGCCGTGGTGCCCTTCCTCCGCCACATCGAGTGGACCTCTGCTATCTCGCCTGTGGACTGGAAGCCCATATCCATGTCGTTGGAGATGATCAGCGAGTATAGAAAGCCTGTGGAACGGGGCTACGGCAGGCAGGGTTGAACCTGTCAGCCTCGCGATCTTCGGATCGGCCGTGGCCCACGGGATGTCCGCCTCCATCCTAACTCGGAGGCTGGGGTGACGTCACGCCAAGAGGGAGTGACTAAGCGCCTGAACTCCTTAATGGACGTGTTGGCTCGACGCGCCTCAATTGATCATACTATTGGATTAGTTGGCCCACCTACCGCCACTCCCGGGCTGCCGCGTTTAGCCTGTGGGCCGACTATGCCGAGGATATGACTGTGTGAAAGCTGCGCTGTTCTTGCTCATGCTGCCGACGAATAGCATGACAAACCCGGGCCGGGGCATGCATAGACGGATGCGGCGTTCGGACTGGGTCCTCAGCCGCGAGTCAAAACGAAGTCACCCAGCGGCGGCGGAGCGATGGGGTCTCCGCGGCCCATCGCGTCGATCAACAAATCCTGGACCAGCTCGTCGCGACGGGAGATGTCGTGGCCCTCGGCAAAGGTCGTCAGTCGGTGTAGCCCGCGTAAAAGTCCCGCGTTCAGCACAGCGGTATAGGTGCCATCGTCCGTGACGGGTGCGCCGTCGACGTGTATTTCGGTCACGCGCTTCCCCGCTGGCTTACGCAGGTCGGCCGACCAGACCACCCCGTCGGTTTGAAGAATTCCGCCCACGACGTCCAGCGGATCGTCGGGTGCTTGGTTCTTGGCGCTCTGCTCTAGTATACTGCGCAATTGCGCTCCAGTCAGTGTGAGCGTCGCGAACTTGGAGGGATGCGGCAGTAATGTAGTCAGCGCCTCGCGGGTCACGGGCCCGGCTGGGATCGTTATTCCATAGCCGACGCCAGGCATGAACCCGATCTGCGCGCCGGTGGCGTCGCGCATGACGCGGCAGGCCAGCTTGTCTATCGGGCTTTCGGTCTTGTACTGCCGCGTGAGTGGCTGCGCAGCGGTACCAATTTGTTCGCCCAGCTCGGCCAAGTGCGGTGCCCGCCAGGCGTCGATGCGCGTGGTCATGGCAGGATCTTGTTCAACCTCGTCCTCCCACAGCGCATGGGCCGTGCCGGTGACGGACAGCGCCCCATCGCCATTAAGGGTAAGCGTGACCTCGCCTAGATAGGCGCTGTCAGACAAGGCCTGCACCAGATGGGCGCCGTTGATGACCTCAGGCGGAGAGATCAGGTCGTGGGAATGTGCCCCCACCACGACGTCGATCCCTTCTACTTGGCGCAGCATCTCGCGATCCACCTTGGACCCCTGATGGGATACCACCACGACCACGTCCGCCCGTGTCCGCAGTTCAGGCACCAGCCGGGCTGCGGCATCAATACCGCTGGTGAAATCAAGGTTTGCGAAATTGTTGGGATTTCCCGTTTGGTCGGTGTTATGATAGCCAAGCGCCAGCAGGCCGATCCGCATTCCACCGCGCTCGACCACCAGCGTCGGGTCGCCGAAGACCGGTGCGCCGCCATCCTTCATGGTAATGTTGGCGCCCCGCATCGGAAAGGCCGCTATGTCATGCAGTTCTTTCGTGCGATCAAAGCCATAGTCGAAATCGTGGTTGCCCAACGCCATGAAGTCGTAGCCCATGTCATTCATGCACGAAATGACCGCCTCGCCCTTCGTGAGGTTGCCCAGAAGGTCGTCGGAAAAAGTATCGCCCCCATCCACAAGTGCGACCGTATCTGCGCCCAGTGCAGCGCGACGCTTCGCAATCATCGTGACAAGTGCAGGAAAGCCGCCGATCCTGCCCTGGCGGTCAAACGCCGACGGCGCGCGTCCGGGATCACCGGTCTGCGAAGTCGCATCGCCTGTCACTACTTCGAACGGAAGATGCCGGCCGTGAAAATCGTTGGTATGTAGGATCGTCGCAGTTCGCGTGCCATCATCCCAAGTTCTGGGCGCCAATGTCGCCCCGTCCTCCGGGGGCGTCTGCGGGGCGGTTCCAGACAGTTGCTGTGCCCCAGCAGCTGGGACAACTGCCACAAGAGCCGCGCCGCTGAGCAATAGCGTGCGGCGAGAAACACGCGGCGCAGAGTTGACGAGGGAGGGGGGCCGCAATTGCACGCGGCCAGCAGATAGGTCTTGGAAGCGAGACTTCATAGCAATGTCCTTCTAATTCATTATGGCGGCGCCTACTGAGCCAATGGCGCATGCTCAGTAACCCAAACGTCCCACGACCCGCCCGGTCGATCATCCAGGGGAATGAGTTCCGCAACGGGTTCCGCCAACGTCAGACCGCCTGATCTGGCGTCACTAACTTTTGTGCATATATGGATCGCCTATGTTAGCGGTTCGTAGAGAACCACGCGCGTGTCCATAGGGACGCGATCATACAGTTCGGCCATTTGGTCATTTACCAAGCGGGCGCAACCGTTTGATACCCGGCGGGCCAGCGTGCTTGGGTCATTCGTGCCGTGAATGCGTAAGAAAGTGTCGCCTCTCTCAGGGGTGAACAGA
This sequence comes from Sulfitobacter sp. 1A13679, assembly GCF_043557115.1. NCBI lineage: Bacteria > Pseudomonadati > Pseudomonadota > Alphaproteobacteria > Rhodobacterales > Roseobacteraceae > Sulfitobacter > Sulfitobacter sp. 1A13679. The sequence goes on along the minus strand of NZ_JBIFFO010000021.1, from coordinate 65,850 downwards.
TACAGCCCACGAGACCCGAGCGGGTTATCGATACCACCGGCCATACCATCTTTGTATTTGCTGTACTTCTCCGGCTCGCGCTCCAGCATACCGGGTGTTGGTGTCCAGCTAGGCCATTCTTTTTTTGCACCAATGTAAAATTCGCCCGCTTCATACAGACCGGCACGCCCAACGCCTACAGTATAGCGCATTGCCATGTCACCGGGTAATGTCCAGTAAAGCGCGAAGTTGTCTGGATCGACATGGATTTCATATGGTGTAGCACCTGAAGCGATGGGCACCATCTGCGGCATCATTTCTTCGGGCACGTCATAGGTGGGCATTTTCTTGGGCGGCGCTGCGAGGGCAGGAGCTGCAATGGTGGTGCCGATTGCTGCGCCGCTGACGACCATGCTGGTCATGAAATGTCTACGCTTCATCTTATTTCTCCATTTGTTTGTGTAGGTATCGTCGAAGAAACCTATCTATGACGGCGCTGTTTCATCTTAAGCCATGGTTGCGATCTGTAGTGCGAATCACACGATGGCGTGATCCCAGCGGCCGACCGACGACTCCGTGGCCGTCATCAAAGACAGGCTAAAAAGTTGAGGGCTGCGACAAAGGCGATGGTTCGCTCGGCTCGAGATGCTGCCTCCTTCAGCTTTGGGCCCTCAAAACTGGGGAACGGGTTAATGGTGAAACGATCGCGGTCCGTAAGCATGAGGGCAACTTGTGCGGAACGACCTTAAGTGAACCTTAAAGCATCCGCCAAAAACCTGTGCCAATGTAGTTGAACTAGTCAGGAAGTGCTGGCCTGTTAACGTGCCAACGCTTGGCTTTAATGGCCAAACCGCGATGTTCCTCCAACCCAGCGGTGCTCTGCGTGAAGCCAACCCAGGCAGCCCGCAGCCAATCATTCCGGTTACTTACGAGGCGGACCCTGGTCCTATCTTTGGCAGCCGTGACGCACGCGATCAAAGATGCTTCCGTGCAGTCCGCCCTTCACTCAGGAGTCAATCGCCGACGGTTTTAAAGGGCTTCTTATTCAGCGCTTTGCGAAAGGCGCAGATCCGCATAACTTCAAGCTCGCTTTATGGCGATGGACCGGTCCAGAATGCAAACTTGACGTCGTGAATGGTGAGGGGCGCCTGTTTCGGTTTTGAGGCATGGATGCGAACTTTAGGAAACCATCCAGCGTTCAAATAGCCGGGCCGATACTTCGGCTTGGTCACCCCTTGCGGTAATGATCTGGCTGTAGCTGAAGCCAAAATCAATGATCTTGATCGGCCCGGATGAATAGCTGACGTTAGACAGTCCAAAGCTAATACTTGCGTCGGCGTTCTTCCCCGTTTTCCCGGATGCTACCGACACACGTGCTCTTGCGCAGAACTTCTCGTGTTGCGGGAGACGGCACAGAGCGACACTATCCGCGCCCGAATGGCTACGAGGCGACTGAAAAGGGGTGGCGGCTGTGAAGCTGATGTGACGATCTGAGCAAATTGCGCCTGAGTGACGTCGCCAACGCGGCTCGGTCACTCGAAACTGCGACGCCATCCATGTGCTTCGAAAATCTCCAAAGCGGAACCGCTTTTCAGAAAGTCGATAAACTGCGTCACCTCTTCTTTCTCCCCGCCTTTTTCCGTCCGAGCGATGGATGTATCACGGTAGATCGTGAGTTCTGGTTCGGTCGGAACCATGTCGGCGATATCGGGGTTATCGATTTGCCAGTGGTTCCAGATCAGCCACGCGTGGAGACTGTCATCAGTTTTCCAAGTGTCGCGCGCAGCACCGCTATTGGGTGCTAGGTGATCAATGTTGGCACGGAAGGCAGCCATGGCCGACACGTCGCCAAGGCGACCCACGATATCTTCCCACAACCCGACTTGCCCAGCACCATCAACGACCATTAGACCGAGATCACGCTCAATCAGGTCGGCGATCCCCTTGATGTTTTTCGGGTTCCCTTTGCGCACCAAGATTGCTGAGGGACGCAGGAAAAGCGGTTCGACCGTATCGTTGAGAACAGCGCCATGAGCGGCGATGAAGTCGTCCATCATGTTCTGTGAACCGCTGTAGATGGCGTCCGCGTCGGCCTTTGCCTCTTCCATCCATTTTGAAGATGGCCCTGCCGTAATCTGAACTGCGATCCCCGTTTCGTCTTCGAAGGCCGCCGCCGCCTCTTTCATGGCAGGTGTGGGCCCGCCAGGGCCGTATACAAAAATATCGGCTGTTGCACCCGTCGCCAGCGCCGTGCCGACAACAGCAATGGAGAGGAACAGAAATTTCGATGTCATTTGCTTAGTCCTCATTCAGAAACGTTAATATTCACACATTCAATACTTTGATTTGGTTCCTAGCCTAAGTGGATTAAGAGAACCGAGACGAAGACCCCTTGAGAGGAGTAGGCTAGACTCGCCGTCACCGCCAACTGCAACAGCAGCTAGCGGGTCTGACATATGCCTTAGATAATCCGCACCTGAGTACCGACTGGAGAAATTTGGAATAACTGCGCAATCATTGCATTGTACAGACCGATGCATCCGTCCGAGGATGGTCGTCCGATCTTGCGGGTGTCATGCGTGCCATGAATGATGTAGGCTGGCCAACTCAGATACATGGCGTGAGTTCCGAGAGGGTTGTCCGGGCCTGGCGGCATATATTTGTAGTGCGGAAACCGCTCCATCATCGACGCTGTTGGAGTCCAGTCGGGGCCGACCTTCTTGCGGACAATTTTAGTGTAGCCGCGTTTGGTCAATTCCTCAGAGGCGGGAACGGATGTTGGATAAACACGATAATCCTGTCCATCTCCGCTCCAAAAATGCAGTGCTCTTGAGTCAGTATCCGCGACGATCGACGCGACACCTAGATCGTCAAAATGATCCTGCCAGTTCTGGGTTGCAAAGCTAGATACATTGCGCCGGGTCACTGCGGTTGTCGACTGAGCCTGCACGATTGCAGGTGTTGCGAGAGTGCCCGCGACCGCGAGGCCAGAGATCAGAGCTTGGCGTCGTGTTATTGGGGTTCTCATTTTTCTTTGCTCCTTACTGAACATTTAGGCGAATACACATAGCTAAACTGATTGGACCTTAAGTGAATCTTAAGGCACGCAATCAGGCCCGGCCACGTTCGACCGCTTCGCGCAACGCATCCGCGTCGAGGGACCTCGGATAGAGTGTGGTGCCGATGATAAAGGCCGGTGTGCCCTCTAGGCCAAGCTGCGCTGCCTGACTGCTGTTGCGTGCCATTAGAGCGTCCCACTTGGCTCGGGATTCCTTGTAGGCCTCCTCCAACGCGGGAACCTTCAGGCCAGCGTCGGCCAAGGTGTCACGGACCAATTCGTCCGTAAGACGCCCTTCGGTCTCCATCAGCGCTTCGTTGGCAATATCATACTGATCCAGCGATGCAGCTCCGAGCGCGAGTCGGGCCGCCGCGACCGACTGGGCGCCGAAAATAGGCCAATCCTTCATGACCAGCCGGATATTGCCGTCAGTTTCGACAATGTCAGTCAAAATGGGGTGGTTCGCCTTGCAATAGGGGCATTGGTAATCAAAAAATTCGACGATCGTCAGATCGCCGCCCTTGTTTCCAAGCACGGGATTTACCGGATCGAAAAGCACTTCTTCGACGGTCAAACCTCCTGCCTGAACATCTAATTTGCCGGGCCACATGGTGATGCCGGTTGCCGAAGCAACGCTTGCCGCTGCCATCCAGATCATTGCATTCCGGCGCGTGATTATTGTCATGCCTGGTATCCGTTCGATTTTGTTCATTTGTCATTCGAGCGCCCGCCTTCGCTGGCGGAATATCCCTATCCCGCTCTCCTCTTCACTTAGCACGCCGACTTTCGCCCCGGCTTGCACACGCCCGTGCAAGTCCAGAATATCCTGATTAAAGAGCCGGATGCAGCCGGCGGAGGTTGCACTTCCAATAGCTCTTGCATTGTTGGTACCGTGGATGGACATTGTTGATAGCGCGGATGCTTGCGTTGACTCTCACATTCACCACAAATGGCAGATTGCGGTCCCGTCGGGAGGGCATCCCCGCCATCAGAAAAGCCTGTTTATGAGCGTACTTACCGCCGAGGAGGGAATCGCAAGCTTCTTATGCGGATGAGCTGGACCCACCATCAGGCGGCAGGTTTCGACGAAGGTAGCACGACGACCTTCGCACCGTGGACCGCCCGCTCGTGCAGGTCGATGACATCTTGATTGAGCATGCGAATGCACCCCGAGGAGACCGCTTTACCCAATTCCCGCGGTGAGGCACTTCCGTGGATGCGGTAAAGCGTATCCTTGCCATTTTTAAAAAGGTAGAGCGCTCGCGCGCCCATAGGGTTGTCGGGGCCGGGGGCCATGCCCCCGTTGGCAACCGAATAGGGCTCCAACTCCGGGCGTCGCTTGATCATGTTGGCTGGCACCTTCCAACGGGGCCATTCGCGGCAGAACTGTAGTCGGGCCTCGCCCTCCCAGGCGAAACCGTCAGCGCCTACGCTGACCCCGTAGCGCATGGCGGTTTCCGAGTTCTGCACGAAATGCAGCATCGCGGCATTTGGGTCGATCACGATCGTACCGCGAGGGCGGTCGGGGTAGGGGTTGGGCACGTCTTGCCGCCACAAGGACGGATCGACACTGCCCTCGGGGATGGCCAGGATCGGGAATGGCTCGGTATGAATGGCACCGTAAAAATCGGGCATCGGGGGATGCGACGGCGTAGGTGCCGGCGCAGGGGGCACTGCCGGTTTGGCAGAGGGCTGGGCGCAGGCGGCAAGACTGCCTGCACCTGCGAGAACGACAAAAGAGCGGCGTGTCAGCATGGGCGTTCCTCACGTGTTAGGAGTTAGCGGGCTCAGGAGCGGCTGGCGGCGATGGCTTCGTCCAAGGCGGCGCGGTCCATGGCACCGGGATAGATCGTGCTGCCAATGATAAAGGCCGGTGTCCCCTGAAGGCCCAGTTGCGTAGCCTGCGAACTGTTGCGCGCCATCAAGCCGTCCCATTTGCTGCGCTCAGCCCGGTAGGCCGCGTCCAGTTCCTCGGGATCAAGACCGGCGTTCTTGAGCGCCGCGTTGATGTCATCCTCTGTCAGACGCCCGTCAGTCGTCATGATCGCATCATGGGCTATCTCATACACCCCGGCGTTGGCGGCCCCCAGAACAAGCTGGCTCGCGCGGATCGACGGCGCGCCGAAAATGGGCCAGTCTTTCATCACGAGACGGACATTCCCATCTGCGGCAACGGCCTCGGTCAAGTCTTTGTGGTTCGCTTTGCAATAGGGGCATTGGTAGTCAAAGAACTCCACAATTGTGACGTCGCCATCAGGGTTGCCGAGCACCGGGTTGGCCGGATCAAACAGGACGTCGTCGACCGTCAATCCCTGCGCTTGGGCCCCTCGGCCAAACGAGAGCAGTGTCGCCCCCAATGTCAGGGCCGTGGTGCCGCCCAAACCGCCGATGATCAGGTTTCTACGGGTGATAGTTGTCATGAATTGTCTCCTTTGGTTTCGTTTTGCCGCGCAGATGCACTGTCGGCATTCAGCAGGCCTTGCGGGCCGTGTTCGGTGTTGGCGGTGGTGTTCTTTAGCTCTTTCACCCCAGCCAGCAGGGCGGCGCGCGACATCTCTCCGGTCTGGACAGCGTGCAGGCTGCCGTCGGCGGCAAAAAACAGCGTGCTCGGCATTCCAAGCAGCCCGTATTCTTGCATCAACTCGGAATGTGGATCGCGCAGGATACCGGTGCCGGGCAGCCCGCTTTGTTCAAGAAAAACGCCAATGCTTTCCAGCGTTTCGCCTTGGTTGGCGAAGAGGATGTCCACGTCCTTTTGCGCCTGCGCGACATCCATCATCATCGGCATCTCGCGCCGACAGGGCGGACACCATGTGGCCCACAGGTTAAGCACCATTGGCCGCCCGCCCCGCGCTTGCAAATCGACAGGCGCGCCCGACAGATCGACCAATTGGGCTGTGGGCAGACTACCCTTTGCTTCGTTGGGGAAGGCTTGCAGCGCCACGCCAAACGCCAATGTTCCGGCGGCGATGCTGGCAAGAAACGGCCCAGCGATACGGGTGTCTTTAACAAGGGCTGCAACAACAGTCGCACCCAGCCCAACGCTCCCCGCAAGGATATGAAAGCCCCCCTGCCATATGGCGAAAACAGTCCATGGGGCGGCCGCAAAGGCGTCTTTGTTCGCCATGACAAAGCCAAGGCGCGCTGAGATGATCCAGACCACCAGCGCCGCGCCTGTCCAGTGGCGAATGGCCTCGCGGTCCTCGCGCCGATACCATGCCATGATCTCGGCCATGGCGAGGAACGCGAGCCCGGTCAGGATCGCGATGACGCGGTCGTTGGAGAAGACAAAGGGGCCAAAGGAAATTGCGTTCATCGGATGGCCTCCGCCGATTTGACAACCGCTGCGGGGCCGGTGTCGCCCACGATCCGCGTGCCGCGCGCCTCAGCGCCGTTGCGGTTCAGAAACACCATCGTCGGAGGGCCGACAGCCCCAAGCTGTTCCAGCATATCCTGCCCTTCGGCGTCGAAGTCCGACACATCCGCAGCAATCACGTTGATGTCCGACAGCGCGGCCTGCACACTTGCATCGGCCCAGACGTTGCGCTCAATCACCCGGCAGGTGACACACCAGTCGGCGGTGACATAGATCATCGTCGGCGTTTCAGACTGCGCCGAGAGGGCGGCTTCAAGGGTCTTTGCATCGGTGACGGTATTGAACGCCAATTTGCCTGACGGCGTGGCGGCGACGGCGCCCTTGTTCTGAAGCATGGCAAGGGGGTGCAGGGGGTCGCTTCCGCCCAAAGCCGCACCCACGGCCATGATGGCCCCCGCAATCATCGCAAGAATGCCAAGGGTTTTGACGCCGCGCCGTGCCGGGGTGGCATCCGTTGGCATAAGGTCCATTGCGCCCGCAAAAACGCCTGTGGCAATTAAAAGGCTGGCCCAAAGGGCGAGGATGGCAGGCCCGGGGATCAAACGGCCCAACAACCAGATTGCCATGCCGAGGAACACAAAACCAAAGAGCCGCTTTGCCCCGTCCATCCAGGCCCCCGCACGGGGCAGCACTTTGGACCCCAGCGTCCCCACGATCACCAGCGGGATACCTTGACCAAGCCCCAAGGCAAACAAGGCACCCGCGCCGAGCCAGAGGTCACCTGTTCCAGCGATATATAGCAATGCACCAGCCAAGGGCGCGGTGACGCATGGCCCCATGATGAGCGCCGAGGTAAAGCCCAGTGTCGCGGCCCCGCCAAGCGTGCCACGCTGCTTGGCCCCGGCCGAAGACAGGCGGCGCGTCCATGCCTGCGGAAGTTGCAATTCAAAAAGGCCGAACATCGACAGCGCAAGGACGACAAAGATTGCCGCCACCGCATAGATCGCGGCAGGTGACTGGAGCGCCACTTGCAGGTTCTGCCCGGACCAAGCCGCAGCGACGCCAAGCAGGCCAAAGGCCGAGGCCATGGCCAGGACATAAACTCCCGACAACGCCGCACCGCGCCGGGCGGTCAGCGTATCCCCCTGCCGTGACAGCAACCCCGCGAGGATCGGAAACATTGGAAAGACGCAGGGCGTAAAGGCCAGCAACAGGCCAAACCCCAGAAAGCCCGCCAAGACCAAAAGCGTGCCACCGCGCGACTGAAGGGACGCGACGAGACCCTCATCTTCGGCAAGGACAATGCCCTTCGCGGTCGGTGCCGCCGCTGGGACGCTTGCCGCGCCTTCAAGTGCAGCCAATGTCTTTTTTACGGGCGGATAGCAGATGCCATCCTTCTGACAGCCCTGCCAAGTGACGGTCACCGGGCCTGACACAGGTACCATGACGGCGCTGGCGGTGTCGTAGTAAATCTCAACGGCGCCAAAGGTCGGGTCGTCCATTGCCACGCCGGGTCGGGTCTGAAGCGGGACGGAGACCCCCTCGGCGGTTTCGGCGGCCAGCTTGCTGCGGTACAGGTAATACCCGTCGGCGATGTCCCATGACAGAGTGCGGCTGCCGTCTTCTTGGTCCGCGACGCTGAGGGCAAAAGCCTGCGACGGGGGCAGCGGCGCGCTGTTGGACTGGGAAAGGAGCTGCGCGGCTGCGGGCCAAGCCGAGAGGGCGATAACCAAGACGGCAGCTGCCGCAGCGATGAAGGGCGCCACACGGGGGCGACTATGGATGTTTCTGCTCATGCTGGCCCATCTCGCGGGGCTACCTTAAGCGGGGCTTAAGGTTGGCGCGGCACTGGGCTGACGTGGCGGTACGGATTTTGGTGAATGCGCATACTCATTGTTGAAGACGACGCGATGCTCGGCGACGGTCTCCGCGTGGGACTGCGCCTCTCGGGTTTCACGCCGGAACTTGTCACCACCTGCGCTGACGCTGGCGAGGCGCTGACCCAGGGGGGCTTTGCGGCGGTTGTGTTGGATATCATGCTCCCCGATGGAACGGGGCTCGATGTGCTGGCGCAGATGCGGGGCAAAGATGACATGACGCCTGTTCTCCTGTTGACCGCGCTGGATCAGGTGCGCGACCGGGTGGCGGGGCTGGATCTCGGCGCCGATGACTATTTGGGCAAACCCTTTGATCTGGACGAGGTAACGGCGCGCTTACGCTCGATCGTACGGCGAGCCGAAGGCCGCGCGCAGGCCGATCTGGCGTGGAACGGGCTGACCGTGGACCCGGCAAAGATGACCGGTCAATACGAGGGCCGAGAGGTTGAGTTTTCGCCGCGTGAATTCGTCATTCTGCGCGCCCTGCTGGAACGGCCCGGAGCCATCCTGTCAAAATCCACCTTGGAAGACCGGCTTTATGGCTGGCAAGACGGGGTGGAGAGCAACGCGGTCGAGGTTCACATCCATAAATTGCGTGCAAAACTTGGGGCGAATTTCATCCAGACCATTCGCGGGGCCGGCTACAAATTGTCAAAGGATAGGCCATGAACTCGATCCGCATACGGCTTTTTGCAATCCTTTTGCTGGCGACAGGGGTGGTGTGGCTTTCCGCCTTCTTGTGGATCCAGCAATCCACCCGCGCCGAGGTCGAACGCGTGTTGGATGCAAGGCTGGCGGAATCTGGTCAGATGGTGTCCTCGCTCATCTCGGACCGGCGCATAGATGTGGCCCGTGGGGCGACGCTTGTCGAAGATCAAAGCCCACTCACCAGTGATCCGACGGCGGGCTATTCCCACAAGCTGTCTTGTCAAATCTGGTCATTAGACGGGGAGTTGGTCGGAAAATCTGGCAGTGCCCCAACAGATAGCCTGTCCGGGCAAGAGCCGGGTTTCAGCGATAGCCTTGTGGAGGGGGAAAACTGGCGGGTCTATACCGTCATCAATGAAGAGCTTGGCGTGCGCGTCATGGTGGGCGACAGTCACAGCGTGCGCGACCGTCTGGTGCGGGACGTCACGACGGGCCTTGTTTTGCCGGCTTTGATGATCTTGCCGATCCTTGCGGGGTTGATTTGGCTTTCGGTGCGCGGTGGTCTGCGCCCCTTGGACAGGCTGGCTGACGGGCTGTCGCAGCGCGCGGCGGATGATTTGAGCGCCGTTGAAGAGATCGAGATGCCGCGCGAGATCAGACCCGTGGGGGTGGCGCTTAATGGGTTGTTCGCCAGGGTGAATGCCCAACGGGAGCGAGAGAAAGCCTTCACGTCATTCGCAGCACATGAGTTGAAGACGCCGCTTGCCGGGATAAAGACACAGGCCCAGATCGCCTCTATGGCACCCGATCAGGCGACCCGAAAGACCGCCTTGGCTCATATTCAGAAAGGCATCGGACGGACCGACAGGATGGTGCGACAGCTTTTGTCTTTGGCCGCGTTGGACGGCCCCGAAGTTGGAACAACGCAGGAGGTCGATTTGTCTGGGTTGATCCGGGATGTGGTGCAGGATTTGTCGCGTCTGGCTGCGGCAAAGAGTGTCTCCATCACCGTGCCTGACCCTTCCCCACTTTCGGTGCAAACAGATCCAACACTCTTATCGGTGGCGCTGCGCAATGTGGTTGAAAACGCCATTGATGCGGCCCCCGAAAGCAGCGAAGTCAGCATCCTTTCGGAAGCTACGACTGACGGCATTGCAATTTCCGTAACAGATCGCGGGCCGGGCATCGCAGAATCCGATCTGAAGAGAATTACCGACAGGTTTTTCCGAGGGTCAGGTGCCAGTGGCGACGGGAGCGGACTAGGGCTGGCTATTGTCGATACTGCGATTGAACGTCTTGGCGGAAAGCTGATGTTCGCGTCGAGAGCAGGCGGCGGCGAAGTGGTCCGGTTGGAAGTGCCCTTTCTGTGAAATCTAATGGGCGGAAGGAGATAAGCTTGTTCAAAAAAATTAGTACCGGAGCTCGTAAGCGACACAAATCGTTCCTTCAAGAACAAGCCGATCAGCGGTTCGAGATCGCCTGCGACCCTCGCGGGGCTGCGTTCTTCAGGAATAGAACTTGGATGGCGAGCGGCAACGCCCCAGGATCTTGTAAACAAATCGGCTCCACTGCGGGTTTGCATAAAAATGAAATACACCCAGCTTGTTCACCTGAAGATAAAGCCAGATTGATGAGTGCTGGAGAGGGCCCAACGGCCTTTGTCGGAGACGGTGTGAACGACACGTTGGCCATCAGTTGTGCTGACATTGGGATTGCAGCCACTGATGCGTCCGCAGCTACGATTGCTCTGGCAGATGTTGTGATCGCAAAGCACGTCGGGTTTTGCGATAAAACCTCGTCTTTTCGGTAGCCTACAACATCCCCGCCCTTAGTCTCCCAGCCTTCGAAACTGTACCACCTCTTGCTGCTGCAACCGCGATGGTCTTAAGTTCGCTGATGGTAATCGCAAATGCGGGGAGACTACGCGCGGGCATAGGGTCGAACGGTCAAGCGATGCCAAATCTGGGATGCACAACTACCGCTGCAACGAATCTAAAAGAGTAAGGTTCGAAAGTGAAATCGACAGACAGGAGACACGAGACAGGCTCACAGGGTAAATGCAACATGAAACATCTGAGCTACAATGATTTTTATGATGGAGGAGAGTTTGATGACCAAGCAGATGACTAAGACCCAGCAGGCCCTTCTCATTCTGCTCGACGCAGGCTGCGATCATAAGGAGATAGCGCGCCTTTTCGGTATAACCGACGCGCAACTTCAAGAACTCTGCCCAAACGGCGTAGAAAACGAAGACCGTGAGTTCACTGCAAAACGCGATGAAAGACAGAGCAAAGTCAGCATTGTGACCGACGTCAATCCATTTCGGCCGGATCGGTGTGTGCTACCTTTCAAATTCAACGGATCGCGGCGGGATAAGTTTGCGAAGGGGAAAAGGCCGTGTAATGACTTATCCCAAGTATACGAGCCGCCGCGCCAACGCAGACACGTGACAGTCTTGTTTGACAAGGATGCAGTTGGTCCAAAAAGCTTTTAGGTTAACATAAGTTAGCTTATGGGTTTCGAATGATTGTAAAGGCGCGCGCTACCCTCAAGTGCGACTCTTGTTAGAAAACAGTAGTTTATCTAATGAGAGGAATCGGTATGGGAGCCGTTTACGAGCAACTGAGTATCACAGAACGACGCAAGATAGAACGCTGGAGACACGCAAAGGTCCCTGTCGATGAGATGGCGCGCGTTCTGAAGCGCTGCAGATCAACGATATTCCGCGAGCTAAAGCGCAACAATTTCTCGGATGAAAACATGCCTGGATGCGATGGCTATTACGGTGCCGCTGCGAACCTGATGCAAGCGGAACGTCGTGCTCGAGAGCGCAAACTGATCAAACATCCTGAGCTTCGAAAGCGCGTGATCGAGCGTATAAAGAACGGCTGGACACCAGAGCAGATCAGTAACCGTATGATCCACGAGCGCGCTCCCCTCAGGGTCTGTCAGGAAACCATCTATCGCTACATCTATTCCAAGGAAGGTCAGCGCGAAGACCTGTGGTGGTATCTACCGACCCATCGTGTCGCCCGCAGACCACGTCGCACCAGAAGGCGCAGAGAACCCAAATTCCACCGCGATGTCAGTATTCTGTTCCGACCCGATGATGTCGCTCATCGCCGTCAGTTTGGCCATTGGGAAGCTGATTTGATGCTGTTCAAACAAAAGCTTGGCCAGTCCAACGTTACCTCATTGGTTGAGCGCGTCAGCCGCTTCACCGTGATCCTGAAGAACCCGAATAAGCGCACCAAACCGGTCATGGGAAAGATCATGAAGTCTCTCAAAGACCTCCCCCTCGTCGCCCGTCGATCCATTACTTTTGACCGCGGAACCGAGTTTGTCAGTTGGCCGCACCTCCAAGCCGAGATCGGAACCCAGACGTGGTTGTCTAATCGCAAGGCCGCAGTCAAGTCTTGATGCAAAAGCACGGCCTATCGAAATGCCTTCAGAGCATTTCGATCTCCGGTTCTTGCTCAGTTCCTTCTCAGCACGTTCACGTGATTGAGGTCATGCGTGTGTCCGGGGCATGGTTGTCTTCGCGGTCAACACTTGGCTGCCGCATTCTGGGTTCCGCAGGTGAAGCCTTCCTTTGTTTTGCACGCAGTCTGTAACAGCTGCTGCCACGTCTTTCGGATTGGCCTGACCTCCGTCCACGACAGGGACGCCTCCTCGCATCAAGTTATGATGCGCTGAGCTCGGTGTGCGAGGGACAGTACCTTAGGCGAGTTCCTCGCGCGTTGGAATAAAGGTTTGACCGGTCTTCAGCATGGAATGCATGATGACGGCGAGTTTGCGAGCAACGGCGACCGCCGCCCGCTTAAAGCCAAGGCGTTCGCGCAATTGAAGCCCCCAGGTTTTTAGATCACTGACCGTTTCGGCTCGAGTCCTCGTAAGCAACGAGGTCGCAGCCTCGTAGAGCAGCCCACGCAATCGTTGATCCCCCCTTCGGGAGATGTGACCGTTAAAATCCATCTCTCCCGATTGGTATCGGCGTGTGGTGAGGCCAAGCCATGCGCCGACAGATCGGGACTTCGGAAAGTTCTTCGGGTCTTCGATAGCGGCCACATAGGAAACTGCTGTGATCGCCCCGATGCCTGGTATCGTCATAAGCAAACGCGTGCTTCGGCACTGTCGCGCCGCCAACAAGAGCTGGCGGCTGAGTGTAGACGCCTGCTCCCTGACAGCTTGCCAGGCTTCGAGCAGCGGATAGATGATCCCTTTCAACTCGACATGTCCGTCCAGCAGACCGTTAACCTTTTCTACGAACACCCGGCCTTTGCTCTTGGGCACGACAAGACCGAAAGTCTTCATCAAACCACGGATCTGATTGGTCAATTGTGTCGTGATGGCCAGGAGTTGCGTGCGGGCTGCAACCAATGACCGGATCAGCATCGCTTCGAACGACTTGACCCTAACAGCCTTATAGAAGCCGGTTTCGGCAAGTTTGGCCAATCCCTCAGCATCGTTTGCATCGGTCTTGTTCAACGTCTCACCCAAAATTTTCTGGGCATGCCGTGCCTCAATGCAGATCGCCCGAAGTCCTTCCCCCGTTAAAGCATGATAGAACCAAGTGGCGAGTGGGCCAGCTTCGAAAACGACGTTCACGGGGTCGTCCGCATGCTTCCGAACCGTCTGCGCAATAATACCCGGGTCTGAGGGACATTTCCCGCGCCATACTCTTTTGCCGTCTTCTCGGATTGAGATCGCGGTATCCTTCAACGAAACGTCAAGCCCTATGTACTGGCCCATGCTCAATCTCCATCTGTTGCTTCGAACAAGACCCTTTCGGATCACGCTCTGGATCATACCGAAGAAAAAACATTTCGCTGCCATGACGAAACGCGGAGTGACAGAGCGATTACCCCATGTTTTGCGACCCCTCCAGCCCCTGGCAGAAAGGCACAGTCGAGAACACAAACCGACGCCTTCGAAGGTGGCTGCCCCGCAAACGCGACATCCGGCAATGCACAGATCACGATATGAAGGTGATCTGTGATCGCCTCAACAACACGCCGCGCAAGTGCCTGGGATGGAAAACGCCAGCCGAGGTCTTTCGCGAAAAGATATTGGAGGAAATGCGATGACACCCCTACCCTGAGCTCGACAGGAGTCGCGGTTCAGGTATCGCTCACAATCGGGCGGTTGCGATTGTCGCAACGGCAAGCATTCTGGGAGGCTGGGGGAGCGTGGTTGTCGGACGGCTGGTGTCGCAGCGCCTGATCCGTTGGTTCGTCATTGCCACTGGATTGGCTTTAAGTGCCTGGTACTTCATCCTCGGATAGCCTTTGGTTCTGCAACCCGGGCAATTTGACTTTTGAACCTAGTCGACCGTGGGGTTTGATTCCGAGCTCAAACTGAAGTTCGACGCTGACAATGGTCATATTGCCGACGATGTTTATAGCGCTCTTCCAGGAACTAACAAGCGGCATGAAGGAGTATGAGGGCAGTAGTAAATATAGGGCGGCCCTTGGTGCCCATCCTTTCTAATCTGCTTTGCGGGGAAAAGAAAATACTGAGCCTCCACGTCCTTAGAGGGTCGACGTTGGTGTGTAGTGATACGTATATGGGGGCATATCTGAAATAGAGGTTGATATGTTTACCAAAAGTGACCTGAAAGCAATGTCCCGTAAAGAACTCGAAAGGCTTTTGTCTGATGTGAAAAAGGCATTGGACGCTGCTCGAACCCGGGATCAGAGAGAGGCAAGAAAAGCTGCTACTAAAGCGGCCGCAGAATTTGGATTTTCCTTAGGGGAAATTTCTGAAACGCAACCCTCAGCTCCTGCGAAAAAGCGGGCCAAGATTAAGAAAACTTCGAAGCCCTCAAAACCAATTTATGCCAATCCAGACGATAAGAAACAGACCTGGACGGGTAAGGGCCGACAGCCGAATTGGTTCCGTAGTCAGGTCGAGAGCGGCACCGCGCCCGATGCTATGCGTATCTGACCGGTGGAAGCCTAGAATTTCAACTATTTCGGGACCGAAAAGTACCTGACATCCGGGGAGCGAGACTGATGGTTAGCTGCGCATTTCAGAATGGTTTTTCCCTGATGCGCAGCTACCAGCATTTCGCCCACCCCCTTTATACCGATCGGCATAAGGCCTCGGGAGAGAAGTCCTCCTTCAGCGTCACGTCTACAAGGCGCCTACAGAATGACCTCATTAGGCCTACAGGACAGCTACAGACGGGCCACAACAAGTATCTCTAAAAAGCAATCTCGTTAACGGTCTGCGCTGAGCTTTTAGGTGATCATAGAGCTTTTCAGGATCGGAGTGCCCGCTCATGTTCCCAAACTTTCTTTGAATACTGAGTGGCGCTTGTAAGGCTGTTACCCTAGCGATTACTGCGCAGGGTGTTCTGGGACGCCCTGGTGTTGTTGCACCTCGGCCGAGGTTGCGCTGAATAAGGATTAAACCCGTGTGGCAAGAAGTCTGGGCAACCATCATCAACGAATTTTCCGATATTCCGGACTTGTCGACCATGACCAGTATAACACTTCGCTTGGTGTTGGCCGCGTTTCTGGGAGGATTGCTTGGCTATGAACGAGAACTCAAGGCGCGAAGCGCCGGGGTGCGCACCCATATGCTGGTGGCTGTAGGTGCGGCGCTCTTCGTGATTGGACCATTACAAAGTGGCATGCCCACACCAGACATGTCCCGGGTTCTGCAAGGTATTATTCAGGGCATTGGCTTTTTGGGCGCAGGAGCGATCATTATTCGCGCAGCAGAACAAAAGGTCCAAGGTCTGACGACCGCTGCAAACATTTGGGCTACCGCTGGGATTGGTATCGTTGCGGGGCTCGGTCTCGAGGCAACTGCGGTCCTAGCGACGGTGATCGTGCTGATCATCCTAGCCGTTATCCCGCGCATCCTACCGTCTTCGGTTAGGCCTAACGGGGCCCAAGAAGGACAATAACCCTATTAGGTTCCCCTTTACCCCGCCCGGTGGCCTGTCGTTCCAAGGGGCTGTATCCAACGTAATAGGTATTTGGTTTAAATCACGTAGGGCACCCTCAATGCATTATGGCATCCGCTCCGGCTGCAACTGACATCGCGACGAGAACCGTCAGGACTATCGAGGCCAGCCCCATGCCGATACCTGCAAGCACAACCAGTCCGTCGCGCTCAACGAAGCCAATACCTGCGACGAAAAGCGAAATAGCAGGAAACCACCCGCTGAGCGGTAAAGGCACAAACAGTGCCACGGCGATTCCCAAAAGAAGCAATCCGATTAGTCGCTCAGTTTTGGGTTGGAATACGCCTTGCAGGCGCGGTCGAGTCAGGCGCTCAACGCGTCGGGAAATCGGCCGTAGACGCAGCACAGTATTTCTCAGGGCAGAACGGGACAATGACCGTTTGGCAATCCAAGGCGGCAGCCAAATATAAGAACGCCCTAGCACCAGTTGAACACTAAAGAACACCAGGGGGATGGCCGTTACAAGCGTGGCGCCGGGAGGCAGCGGCAACAGATTAATTAGGGATGAGAGCAGAATGGCCCAACCGAATGACCGCTCCCCCAATCGTTCTAAGAGATGACCAAGGGGTATCGCGTTGCGCTGGCGCTCACTCCGAAGCACGCAAAGCAAATTGAACGATAGAGAACGACTTTTAACGGTTCTTTGCCTTTTCGACAGTGGAAAACTGGAGTTGATTGTCACAATTCTCCTAAGCCCCGATGGGGAGGCGTTAAGAAAAATGTCTCTCGGATGGTCGTCATTGGCCTGCCTTTAACTTGGGGCCAATCTGCCCGGCGCATTGGTTGGCAGGTCCCTTTGGAATCCGCCCTGTTCCACTCTTGTAGAGAACTGGATGGAACTCTATTTGGGTATGAACCTGAGGGAACCAAGAGCCAATGCAATATTCTTACGAGCTGAGACCGCATGGGCGTTGATCTGATCTACATCGCAGCTGGCCTCATTCTGCTCTTCGCGGGTGGTGAAGGGCTTGTACGCGGTAGCGTGTCAATTGCCGAACGGGCTGGGCTCTCCAAAATGGTCATCGGACTGACCATCGTGGGGTTTGGCACCTCAGCACCGGAGTTGCTGGTCTCCTTGAAGGCCGCATTCAGCGGAGCCCCTGAGATTGCTCTGGGCAATGTGGTCGGGAGCAATATCGCCAATATTCTTCTTATTATCGGCGCAGGTGCCCTAATCATGCCGATCGCCGGTTGGGATAGGTCTGCTGTACGGGAAGCTCTGGTAGCGGCCTTGGTCGCTTTCGCGCTGTTTGGTCTGCTCAAAGGAGCGTTTTTGGACCGGCTCGAGGGCGCTCTGTTGCTGGCGGTTTTAGCTGTCTACCTCGGTGCGACGTTTTGGATGGAAAAACGCAGCCGTGACTCCAAGATGTTTGAGCATGAGGCCGAAAACTTCGAAGGCTCTGGCGTTTCCAGAACGAGCGTAGCCGCCGTCTTTGTTGTAGGTGGCATCATAGCACTCGTGGCGGGCGCAAACCTTCTAGTGACAGGTGCAGGATCAATCGCCAAAGCCTTTGGGGTTTCCGATGCTGTGATTGGCCTGTCCCTCGTAGCCATCGGCACCTCCCTGCCTGAACTTGCCACATCTATCTCTGCGGCCCTTAAAAAACAGTCTGACGTAGTCATAGGCAATGTGATCGGGAGTAATATTTTCAACGTTTTGGCGATCCTCGGGATCACATCCGCGATTGTCCCCATCGAAGTCAGCGACCGGTTTCAAGGGTTTGACATGGTGTTCATGCTGCTTCTGTCATGCGGCCTAGCGGTGATTTTGTTTGCAGCCAAGCGCATTGGTCGAGTAGCAGGCTTCCTGTTCATAGCGGGCTACGCTGTCTACATTGGATACTTATTCCAAAGCGGCGCGATCAGCTAGCCTTCCTGAATATCCCCGGCCGGGGTCGCATGAAGATGTAGCTCAAGCCAGACCGATTAGATGGCCGCTCAATCGCATTCTGTGCTGACCATCGTCTCATCTGGCACCTGCGTGTTGCAGTAGATCCCAGCATCAAGATCAGTGTCGACCAAAACGGCATCTTCAAAAACAGCGGCCTTCAGAACCGTGTTTTCGAACGACACGTTGATGAGCTTGGCGCCGGTGAAGCTGGCGCCCGTCAGATCGGCAGAGTCAAAGGAGACATTCTCCAAGGTTGCATAATCAAACAGCGAAAGATTGAGGCCTGCTTCAGAGAAGTCCACGTCTCGAAGCTCAGCTTCGGTCAGGTCTATTCCGGTCAGTTTCCGACCCGTAAGGTCCAGCTGCTCGAAGGCACAGCCGGGACATCTTCCGAGCATACGCAATTGTTTCTCTTGCTCCGGTTCCTGCCCGATCGCGGACGTGCCAAAGAGCGAAGCGACAGCCAGAAGCACGCCGAGGCGGCTCGTCCGAAACGCAGAATTTTTCAAGAAGTACCACCTAAGCCTATAAGGCCTCTAAAAATCAAAAAGCTCGCTCAAGAAGCCTTCGCGCCGCTTCTTTTTATAGGGCCTGCCATGACCGTGATCTTGTCCGGAGTTGCGCAAGGAGGCGACCTCACGGGGTGCAGGTTCGGGGCCCGAGCGTTCAATGATCTTGTCTAGCTCGCCTCGGTCTAACCAAACCCCACGACATTGAGGGCAGTAGTCAATTTCTACACCGGAGCGATCTGTCATCACCAGCTGGGTTCCATCGATCGGACATTGCATCGGTTAAGCCTCCTTCATTCCTAAGTTAATTGGGCACCCGCGATGCAAACTGCAACCACTTCAAATTTATTCTCGCCAGAATCGCTGTGCGTTTGAGCGGCTGGAGCGGAGCCAGCCAAGTTCCAGATGGTCATATAAAGTGGAGTGCATGCCTGCTCTCCGGGTGCGAGCTAGATCACGCGGTGCGCAGCATCCCAACGATCAGATGAAGCGGCCTCTTTCAAAAAAGCTATAACAGTCTCGGGCTGATAGGGTTTAGCAATAAATGTCGTGCCGGTAGGAAGACTGTTTGCCGCCACATTTGAGGCTCCGGATGCGACAATGATCGCAATGTGCGGCCATCTGCGGCGCACAATCTTTGACAGTTCTAAACCGTTTAGTGAGCCAGGCATCTCAATATTTGTGAACATGATGCCTATGTCATTATTCGAAGTGAGAACTGTGAACGCGTTGGCCGAATGTGCAGCAGCGTATCCCGAGAGGCCCGCATCCTCCACAAGGCCCATGGCCGCGAGGCGCAAAAATGGATCAGCTTCTACGACGAGAACGCCGCATGCATCACTAACGATCATAACAGAGATATTCCTATGCGCTGAGATTTACATATCATTGCTAGATAAGCGTTCTATGTCATTTTCAATTGACCTGCCCCCCCTTCCTCACTAAAGCCATTTTCCCGACAAATATTTAACAACATTGAGTATCCGTCGGATTCTTTCCTCCACGCTAGGAGGATGGTTAAGTAGCAATGGCTCGCATCGCTAAAAAATGCACTTGTCCGAGGAAGGTGTACCTATGAAAAAACATACGCACAGCGCCTCTCCTGCAAGTTGTCCGACCGACCAGCTTAAAGGTCGAGATGCTCCGGTAAATAGCGTACCGCATGCCATAGCGATCGAAACTATGGAAACGGCGTTGGCAGCTGCTCGGATAGCCGTGTTTGAACTCGATCTGGTTGCAGACACCTCGAATGTCTCAGCAACTTGGCGTGATCTTATGGATGTCGACCTGTCCGACGGCGTCGACTTTCAAACAGAATGGCGAAAGAGAATCCACCCTGACGACGAAGTGCTTATCGAACGTGCATTGGCTGATTACGTAAATGGCCAAGCTCCCCGGGTGGCAGTAGAATATCGGCTACGTTCACGTGATGGGCTGGACTGGCTCTGGATGCGTACAGATGCCGAAGCAACTGAGTGGGATGCTCAGGGGAATGCTCTCAACTTGGTCGGCACGCAACGAGACATTACAGACCGAAAACGCGCCGAGATAGCGCTGCAAGGTAGCGAAGAACAATTTAGGTCTCTGATGAACAATGCCCCCATCGGAACAGCCTTGGTTTCATTGGAGGGTCAGTGGCTGGCGACAAATGCAGCAATGACTGCCTTCCTTGGCTATTCAGAAGAAGAACTGAGAAGCACAGATTTCCAGTCCATAACGCATGAGGACGATCTGGATAGTTGCCTTTTGAAAGTCCAAAAACTTTTAAGTGGTGAAATTGACGCTTTCGAACTCGATAAAAGGTATGTGCGCCCCGATGGAGAGATCGTTTGGGGGCATCTCTGCGTGGTTCTTGTGCGGAGCGATTATGGCCAACCTTTGCACTACATAACTCAGGTCTTAGAC
Organism: Sulfitobacter sp. 1A13679; assembly: GCF_043557115.1. NCBI lineage: Bacteria > Pseudomonadati > Pseudomonadota > Alphaproteobacteria > Rhodobacterales > Roseobacteraceae > Sulfitobacter > Sulfitobacter sp. 1A13679. The sequence continues at coordinate 45,691 of NZ_JBIFFO010000021.1, read as the reverse complement.
ATAACTGAGGCTCGGAAGTTGGATTTCCTCAGGAACGAGTTCATGTCCATCATTGCTCATGAATTACGCACGCCCGTGACGGCAGTCGTAGGGGCGCTGGATATGCTCGACGTCGTTTGTCCCAATGGTCCAATAGAAAAAGTGCAGCAGCTTGTAAAAATTGCCAAACGCGGCGGTGACCGGTTGCGCACGGCGTTGGAAGATCTACTCGACTTCGAACAAGTGTCAGGCGGAGCTTTATCCCTCAACCTGACTGAAACAAATATTATCGAAATTTTAGGAGAGGCGCTGCTGAAGAGCCAACCCGTCATGGATCAGCATAAAAGTTCAGCCCGCATGATCCTACAGGAAAGCGAGATCTCCTGGAAATGCGATCCGGTTCTGTTGGATAAAGCGCTTAGGCACCTGCTCTCAAATGCTGCTAAATTTTCTCCTGAGGATACTGAGGTTCGGGTTATAATCGCGAGGGATACAAGCCAATTAAGCATCCGTGTAAAAGATTCAGGCCCCGGCATTCCCGGTAATCTTCAGGAGAAGATATTTCAGCCTTTCTGGCAGCAAGACACATCTGACACAAGAGCGCAGCAGGGTATCGGCCTCGGGCTCACTATTTCCCGCCAGGCGATCCGAAGAATGGGCGGTGAGCTATCAATCGAGGCCTGTGGTGGGCCGGGGGCTGAGTTTCTTATCACGCTTCCCGCCTGCCCTTCGCAATGAATTCACCTCAGCGAGGAGGGTGACGGGAAGTACCGCCACTTTCGCCCACTCAGATTCAAAAGGACCCGCCGAAGAAGTGGTTGATCGCAACGTAAAGAGTAAAGGTGCACAGAACCGCCATAGAGGGCATCACGGCCCAGATAAATAGCCGTCGCTGCTTAATCTTATCGCGCTTTTTTTCCTTCTCCAGATCATCTAGACGCATCGTGTTCTCCGTAGATCAGCAAACGGCGCACAAGGCCGCTTCGCCAAAAAGTTTCTATCTGGTGGAAGGCAATTTCTTGCGGGGAGGCCTCACCAAGTATGACAGGCGCCTCCTACACCAATTCTCTCCAGAACGACGGAGAGAGAAGTACGAAGACCGTCAGCATCTCTAGCCGACCAGCGTACATGCCCAAGGACAGCAGCCATTTTGCCCCATCGGGTAGCGAGGAGAAGTTGCCTGCCGGGCCTATGATGTTGCCTAGACCGGGCCCGACATTAGCCACTGCGGTGAGGGCACCGCTAATTGAGGTCGTCATGTCCAAACCGAACGAGTTAAGAGCAACTGCGAGGCCCATTACTGTAGCAGCATAGAGGGTGAAGAAGGTCATCACCCCGTTGATAACATCATAGTCGACCACCCGCCCTTCGTAGCGGGTTGGAAAAACTCCATGAGGCTGATGAATATGCCGCATCTGGGCGTATACGCTGCGGATCACGACCACCCATCGCATCATTTTTCCGCCTCCCGATGTAGAGCCCGTACATCCACCCAGGGCCGTGAGGCATAAAAAGGTAGTCGCTGCAAAGGGTCCCCAAAGCGTATAGTCGGTTGTCGCAAATCCTGTGGTGGTTACAACCGAGACGACATTGAAAGCCACCAGCCGCAGGGTCTCAAGAAGCGGTGTGTGTGTTGTAATGACACGCCATAGTGTCAGGATGAAAATCGCCGATGACAGAGAGATGAGCAGGGCGCGAATCTGTTCGCTACGGAAGGCGCCCCTTGTCAGCACGCGGATATACCACGCGAACGGCAGGGCCGCTGTCAGCATAAAAAACGTTCCCATCCATTGCAGGTAAGCGCTTTCGAAAAGGCCGAATGAGGAATCTGAGGTAGAGTAGCCGCCGGATGATACGGTCGTGAAGGCGTGTACGAGCGCTTCAAATCCGGTCATGCCGCCGGAAAGGTAGGCGATGGCGCAAATGAAGGTCAGGGCAAGATAAATCCAGACCGTTGCTGAAGCAAACCGAGCGGCACTGGCGAGTGCCTTCTCCCCTTTTTCTGAGCTTTCTGTTTGATAAAGCTGCATGCCACCAACGCGCATGATTGGCAGCAGAGCTATGCCTGCGACAATGAAACCGACCCCGCCGATCCATTGAAGCAGTGCCCGCCAAAGCAAGATGCCGTGATCCGTGTTGTCGAGTCCCGTCATTACGGTTGAGCCGGTGGTGGTAATCCCCGACATGGATTCAAAGAACGCGTCGGAAAAAGACAGCCCCCAAAGCCACAGAGGAAGGCCCCCTGCCAAAGCCGCGACGAACCATGCGCTGCCGGTGAGAAGGAAGGAATGCCGACGGTCCAATCCTGGGCTGCGACCCATAGCGCTGACACAAACACCACCCCCAATGGACATGGTGATCAACGCTGCCTCGAAGAATACCACCCGCGTTGCGGGGAAGATGAGCGCATCGAAGGCCATTAGAACGCCAAGGCCGAGCAAAAGTAGGCCGTTGATGAATACCACGATTGCCATGCCGCCCTAGCTCTCGCGGAACCGGTAGCCGATGCCGGGCTCGGTAAATATCCAGACGGGGTCCGTCGCATCGTCGCCAAGTTTGGTGCGCAGCTGCCGGATAAATACCCGTAGATACTGGCTGTCTTCGGCGTGAGCCGCGCCCCAGACCTTTTCGAGCGCCATGCGCTGTGTCACCAGCCGACCGGGATGGGAGGCAAGAAGCCAGAGCAATTGAAACTCTTTGGGCGTCAAACTGAGGGCCTGGGTGTCCAAATGTGCTGAATGTGCAGCGACATCTAGAATAAGTCCGCCAATCTCAATCCGGGAAATGTCCTGCTGTTCGGTGCCACGGTCCCGAAGCAAGGCGCGCAACCGCGCAAGCAATTCGCGCGTACCAAAGGGTTTCGCCACATAGTCCTGCGCCCCAAGGTCGAGCGCTGCCACTTTTTCAGTCTCATCGGCGCGCACTGACAGAACAAGAACCGGCAGATTTGACCAAGTACGAATGTCTCGTAGCACATCTTTTCCGTCCCGATCCGGCAGCCCAAGATCAAGAACCAGCAGATCCGGCGCACCTGTGGCGGCCTGCACGATAGCCTCCCGGCCGGTTGCGGCCTCAAGAACAGTATGCCCCTCGGATTCCAGCGCGATCCGCAAAAAGCGTCGGATCTGATCTTCGTCGTCAATAACAAGAATACGGGCCATCAGACCTCCTGACCGGCGATCGGCAGGCGAAAGACGATTGTCGTCCCGCTTTCGTCTGGGTTGGTTGCCTGAACATAGATGTCACCGCCATGCGCATCGACGATGCCGCGCGCGATCGCGAGGCCAAGGCCCGTCCCGGCCCGCTGCGTATCGCCCGCCGTCACGCGGTAAAACATCTCAAAAACGTCGCTGCGTGCCTGCGCCGGTATGCCAGGCCCCTGATCGCTGATTGCAAGTTTCAACCAAGTGCTTTCCGCGTGCCCGGATAACAAAATTTCAGAATTCTCCGGTGCATACTTGGCGGCATTGTCCAGCACATTGACCAAGAGCTGTTCGATCAGGATGGGATCAACATCAATTAACGGCATGCTGTCGGGCAGGCTTAGTACAATCTTGTAGGGGGCGAGATTACTGCGGAGCCGCCGCCGGGCATTTCCGATAATCTCGAGCAAATCGGAGGCCACGCATCGAGGCCGAAGCGCTCCATGGCTCAGACGTGTCATGTCCAGAAGGTTCTGCACATAGCGGTCCAGACGCTCGCCTTCCTCCCGGATCGTCTCGGCCAAGTCATGGCGCATTGGTTCAGTGTAGCGGTCGCCCCCTTCTGCTAAAGTAGATGCAGCACCGATAATGCTGACCAAAGGCGTTCGCAGATCATGGCTGACTGATGATAAAAGTGCCGAGCGCAATCTTTCAGTTTCCGTCGCGAGGCGGGCAGCTTCGAGCGTTTCCGTGAGATCAGTACGTTCAAAAGCCAATGCCAACTGGCTTGCAAAAGCTTCCAGCAGACGTCGATCATCGCGTTCGATGGCTTTAGACCGAATACCAAGCGCAGCCAATGTTTCTTCGCCAGCACGCACAGGTAAGATCAACCACTCGGGGGAAATTGCTGAATTGCTGGCGACAGTGACAGGCTCCCCGGAGGCAATCGTTCGGCCGCAGGCCTCTTTGATACCCTCGTTCTCAACCGCTAATGCCGGGCTGTAAGCAATCTTTTCGACAGCATCTGCAAAAGTGCGAAACAGCGCCACCTCCACGCCCATTGTGGCGGTGACATGATCCACTGCGGCGTGCGCCACAGCCTGCGACGAAGGCGCACGCGCAATCTGCTGAGCGAACTCATGAAGGATCGTGATACGCTCCACACTCCCACGTAGCGCCATGGCGCGGGTCCGAAGTCGCGCAGCCAAACTGCCGGTGACAATGGAGGCCAGAAGAAACAAGCCAAGGGTTACCAGATCAGCTTCTTGTAGGACACGGAATGTGAAGCGTGGCTCAGTGAAGAAGTAATTGTATGCAGCGAACCCAGCAAAGGATGCCAGGATTGAAGGCCCGGGACCGCCGATCGATGCAACAACAACGACACCAGCCATGAAGACAAGAGTTAACTCGCCAACTGGTAAGGTGGCTTCCAGCACCCTGGCTGCAAACGTGACCATAACCATCACTAGACAGGCGCCCAGATAGCTGCGGCTTCCTGCATGCGTCCGTGCACGGTGAAGTCTGAATTTCGGCATTTGGCGAGGACGGTTGATTGGGTTTACCTCAGAAATCACAGCACCTTGGAGCATCCAGCGCTACTTTTGCATCGAGAGCACGTAAAGACGCTATGCTTGTTTTCACTAGCTCGTATAAAAAAATCATAAAAGTTAGGGCTGCGCGTTGATTAGGAGCGATCGCTGGAGTTGCAGATTTGAAAGACAGAAGCAGTGATTTCTGGCGATAGCTATCGGTTTTCTCAAGAGCCGCTTTGGGTCCCCGTTGGACGTGAGGTTCAATGGGGACAGGCATGGTGGAGCAGCAATACGAGGTCTAGTTGAGCCCGATCAATGATAAGGAATTAAATCCGTTAAGAACGGAGATTTCCAACTAGGTAGGCCAATGTCTTGGGTGGGTGAAAGCAGATTACGGCTAAGTGAAGAGAGGGGCAGTCAGGAGCGATTTACGTGTTTCTAGTGGATCGCGCCCTAGATGCCCGAAGGCCTGAACTTAAGAGCCGCATGCAATGACAGAAAAATTTCTTAATTTACCATTCTGAAGTATGGAGCTCGATACGCATTCTCCATGCCAGAGTTCCGGCAAAAGCCCATATCCATGTTGCTTGTTCCGTCAATTTGGCCGTAGGAAATGAACGATGCCCCCTTAACTCCATCTGCATTAGCAGAAAAGGTAATGTCCCCCATCGCCAAGACTTGTCCATTGTAGACGCTCAGAGAGGAGGCGACCTTGAAACCTCCGAGGGTCATCAGCGAAGCACCGCCACCTTCTGCGCAATCATCATCACGGCCAATCTGTAAGCCTTGAGGGGAGTTTAAGGATGTTGCTCCCTCATGGGTTGTTGCGATCACCACATCTTCCAAGACAACGCCGTTAGAAAACTTGATCTCGCAATCGGAAATGAAAACAAATTCACTGTAGAGGCCAGCATCCATGGTGATAGAGCCGGAGCCACCACAAATCATACGATTTACTGCATTTTCTTTGAAGTGATAAGAGTTCAGTGAGTTGGTGTTTCCCTTCGGTTGTGGTTCCCCTGGCGGGAGACCGGGGAATTCTCTTAGGTCGATGTCGTAGTAATAGCTAGGGCTGACATACGGCGGCAGATGCTCAGCTTCTGCCGTCCAGAAGCTATCGATGATATCAGGCAATTGATTGAGCAACCGCAGACGGTACTTTCCGTTCCGAAGAGCAGTTTGCAGGCCGTCGTTCTTTTCGAAACCGGATCTTGGGATGTCGAGGTCGTCGATGTTCGGCATCGATACAACAGTTCCCGGTTCAAAATAGTTATTCTGATTCATGCTGACATATTCATTTGAATGAATGCAAAAGCCATTTGAGAAATTGTTGTTTGATTGGACATCCACTACGCCTTCGGCAACGAAACCTTCGGTAAAACAGCCTGGATAATATGTAGAATAAACTGACTCGACTCTGACATCGAATGTATCGCGGCCGACTAGGCGGAGTAGAAAGTTGCGCGAGGCATTATCCCGGGCCTCCTCCATCATTGCGTGAACTTGCACCGCAGACCTAGAATTTGGATCTTGAACGAAGCTCTGTTCCGCAAAATCCCATTTCCCAAAACTCACATCAGTAGCCAATAGAGCATTATAACCGAACTGGTTTGGAGGCAGCATAGATGCTACGGTTTCAGTTGCCGTCGCAATGGATTCTTCCGGACTGTGTTTTTCTCGGGTGTAAAGTGCAGCGTGAGCCGCACTATCCGCAGCCACTTGTAGTTGTGTCCGTTCAGAGATTACTTTGTTAATATCAACGGCAAGCCCACCAAGAATGAGACATATCAAGAGCAGGAAGAGGGAAAGAAGCGTAATGGCTCCATCTTCTTTATGAACCCACTTGAGATGAGCTTTTATAGGCACAGCCTCAAAACTCCACGATATGTTGGGCGCTGACAAGAATTTGCACGCTGTCAAACGTGCTCCTGGCTAAATTCAAAGGCATCAATTTTCCAGCGGAAGCTGTGAGGTCCGTCTTTACGAAGCCCCCTGAGATCGTAGTTGCAACGTTTATATCGGCATCGAGATGTGCAACCTGTCCGATAATGTAATCCTGAACGGCTATACTATCGGGAAGACGACCTAGGGAAAAGGCGCGGTTGCCATCATGTACAATCCGCGTCAACTGCGACTCATAGAAAAATACCATCGAGACGTTCATGATTATCGCTAGTACAAAAACGAAAATCGGCAGCCAGATCACTGATTCAATCGTAGCAGAGCCCTGATCATCCTTACAGAATCTGGTTACACGACGTGAAACGCTCGCTTGATCGGCTCTGACTGTATCCCAAGATCGCTGCATAGTGTGGTCCTTAGGGGAAGGAAACTCCTCCCGTGGAGTAATTTGGTGCCCTAAGAATCTGACTTAAATACGTTCTCGCGGCGGCATTTTTTCGTTTTTCTGTAATCGATCCGTGGCGATATGCGATTGTCCCTCAATCCCATCGCGCTCCGCGCAAGCACAGCCCTTTGTCGCCGCAAGATCTTCAGCATGTATGGGCGCGGCATGACGACCCGTGATGCCCAACGGCAAATCGAGGAGGTCTACAGTTTTGAGGCATCTCCCAGCTTGATATCGGCGTGCACCGAGGCCGTGATGGACAGCATGGTCTTTTCCGATTGCTCAGGTCCCGCGGATAGCCGCCAAGTTCCTTTTTTATCATTCCACTCGCAGTCTTGAGCAGATCATGCTCAATCGGGAACTCGCGGATGTCGCACTGCAGAGCTTCACGCTAACGCTCCAATTCTTCAAGCTCTGGGTGAAGGGCGCTCTTCTTGCGTTTCATCACGGCAGGAGCCTCCGGGCCAAGGCTCTGTGTTTTCCAAGCATAGAGCGTCGGCCGACTAACTCCGAACTTTTTGGCCAGGGCCTGGGCATTTTCTTGACGGCTATATAGCCCGACCACAGCAGCCTGCTTCACGGCGTCAGTGTGGTTGCCAGGGCCATATGCCGCGTTGGAAGCCGGCTTCATGTCAGGAAAGGCGTCGCGCACCCAAGCCGTCATTGTGGCCCGGCCAGGATAGCCTAAAGCACGTAGTGTCCATGAGATGCAGCGGCCATGGGTTGCATAATGCTCTAACGCCACCTGCTTCTGTGCCGTCGAGAACTTAGGCGGGCGCGGCGCCGATTGTATAGGCAAGTCCTGCAGACGTTCGTATTCTCGATGCCACCCTTTCAGGGCGTTCTTCGTTGGATACCCCAACTCACGTATTGTGGCCTGCACACGCTTACCGAACTTGAGATAAAGCTTAACCGCGCGCAGTCGTTCTTCGTAGCTGTACATGGACTATCTCCAAGATAGTCCAACTTTTCGTCCGCACCCCCCCCCCTTAGATGAAAAGTGAAGGTGTCCGAACAACCAGAACCTTGCGAAAACTGTATTTAACAAGAGCCCCTACATGCGCGAAAGCCCGCGCCAGTCTGGACGGGGGACGCGAGCTTTCTGAGAAAACCGAACAGAGAATCGGCATTCTCCAGAAAAGTATGTTTTACAGGTCAACCAAAGGCAACTGGGCCGCGCTTGAAGACCGAAATCAGCCCGAACCCGGTGGAATTTTGCCGAACTGTCTTTTCATGCTAGGTGCCGTCCAAGGGGAGCTAGCATGCGCCGAAAAGAAGATGACATACACGAAGAGTGCGAGAAGATCAGGCATCGTAGGTTTTTGATTTGGGGCGTGGTACCGTCTATGGTTTTCCTATGGGGCTTCGCTCTATGGGTCGCGCTGGAGCATTTCTTCAACGCCTACTAGGTCAGATAAGAAGATGGTTCCGCAGAGAGGTGTGAGCCTAGCCGGAGCCAATCCCTCGGTATGTTGGATCGCGATCTAGCCCTCCCGCTTCTAAGAACGATTAAGGGGAGGAAGACCTTAGATGGACCCAGAGTTTTTAAAATTCGGTGCTACGTGGGGATATATCCTGTCCGCCCAAGGTAGGCCGTCCGCCAAACGGCAGCGACAAGACATTTCGCTGCATGGGGTAATTGACCAGGTTTGGTGTGACCAGTTTGAGGGGCAAACTACGCGTCCTCGAAAGCATCTCATCCAACGAGAGCAACTGCTGCTGGCGGTAAATCAAGGGGATAAGGTCGTTGTGACGGCACCAGAATGCCTGGGATTGTCAGAACGTGACGTGAACTGGTTCTTGACAGAACTCGCCACTCGCGGCGTGCTTCTGTTAGTCCATTCCGGAACCATTGTTGTTGATCCGGGTGGATCGACAAGAGACTTAGCTGCTGTAGTTGGCCGATTTCATAGCAAACTGCGACTATGACACTGGAGCGCGGAGAGACCGTTCGACAGAAATTTTGACCAGCTTGACATCATTATCAGGTAAAATGGCGGCCGAGCATTCTGTGATGAAGGCGCCTAAGGTGGACCGCTTCACCGTCAAACCGCAACCCTTTTGCTCTCAGCTGGCCCATCGACGATCATCATTGCGCAGCCTCGCGAGCAGCGCTCAACGCGGCTGTTGATACCATAGAGGCGGCGGATCATCGCGGGTGTCAGTACCTCTAGGGTCGGACCGGTGGCGAGGATGCTGCCCTCGCCCAAAGCGATGGTGGTCGCGCTGCAACGCATCACCTGATTTAGGTCATGCAAAGCGAGGATCATTACTGCTCCGCTTTCAGCGGCATAGGATTGCAACGCCTCCAATACCTCGTATTGCCGGTAAAGGTCGAGCGCGGAGGTGGGCTCGTCCATCAGGATAACCCGCGGCCGCGTCACCAGTGTCTGTGCGATCGAGACGACCTGGCGTTGCCCGCCGGACAGTTCCGGCAATTGCCGCTCAGCAAGTGCGGTGATGCCCAATCTGGCCAAGACGTCGTTCACGGCCGTTAGCTCGGAAGCCGAAAGGCGCCAGCCGCCCCCACCCTGCTTCAGCGCGAGTATGATGGATTCGTAGACCGTCAGCGCTGCATTCATCCCCGTATCCTGAGGCATGTAGCGCAAGTCCTCCGCGGCTGCACCGCTGAGACGCACAGTCCCTGCCCCCCGCATCTGACCTGCGATGCGCCGAAACAACGTGGACTTACCAGCCGCATTGGCTCCCACAAGAGCGGTCAAGCTGCCTCCTCGAATAAGCGGTGTTGTTGCCTTGCTGAGGACCTCATGCCGACCATAGCGCGCACCGAGGTTTTCAAGTTGCAGCGTCACCATGCTTTACGCCCCTTGGTCAGAATAAGAGCGGCAAAGAAGGGAACGCCCACCAATGCCGTGATAATGCCAATGGGCAGGACAGCGCCGGGCAGCAAGGCCTTCGAGAGCACAGATGTGGCCGAAAGGATCAGCGCGCCAGCTAACATCGCTCCAGGCAGGAAGAACCGTTGATCTTCACCCAAGAGAAGCCGTGCCACATGTGGACCGACAATGCCGATGAAACCTATCGTGCCGACGAAGGAAACCGGCACGGCCGCCAAGAGCGATACGAGAAACAAAGCTTCCAGTCTCAGCCGACGCACCGGCACGCCCATTGCCGCCGCGCGCGCTTCACCCAGTCGAATGGCGGTCAGGGCCCATGCCCGGCGAGCAAAGAGCGGCACACAGAGCGCGAGGACCACCGCCGTCACCGCCACCTTGCCCCAAGTGGCTTTGGTGAGGCTGCCCATGGTCCAGAAGACCACGGCAGATAGAGCCTGCTCCGAGGCAAAATATTGCAACAACGCCAAGGCTGCGTTGAAGCTGAAGACCAATGCGATGCCTAGAAGGATAATGGTTTCGACCGTCACGCCCCGTAGAGTGGACAATCCAAAGATCAGCAAAGCGGCTGCCATCGCCATCAGAAAAGCATTGATCGGCACCATCAGGGAAATCGCCGCCGGAAAGAGTGCGACCCCCAACACCATCGCCAACGCCGCGCCAAAACTGGCTGCTGCCGAAAGGCCGAGCGTGAAGGGACTGGCCAAAGGGTTCGCCAGGATGGTCTGCATCTGCGCCCCGGCAAGCGACAGGCTTGCGCCGACCGTCACCGCGAGCATGGCCATCGGCATCCGAATGTCCCAAATGACGACCCGCATCTGCACATCCGCATCGGTTGGAGAGACGAGGGTCCGCAGCACATCTGCCACCGAATAACGCGCCGGTCCCAGTGATACGTCCACCGCGACAGAAAGTATCAGCAAACAGGCCAGCAGAGCCAGAATGAAGATACGTCGCGTCACCAGCCCGCGGTAGGCGAACGCGGGTGCCGCAGTGTCGGATGTGATACTGGTCATTGGTCTGCCTTATTCGACAAGAGGGTGCGCTGCGCGCCCTGGTTACTTCAGTGAAACCCAATATCCAGGACGGTAGTCGACGGGCAGGAACCGCTCGTGAAGTTCCTTAAGTGTTGCCTCCGCGTCGAGGTCGGCAAACAACTCCGGGTGCAACCATGTCGCCAGCCGTTGGACGGCGACAAAGCTATAGGGCGAATTGTAAAACTGATGCCAAATCGCGTGAACCTCGCCTGCCTCGACGGCCTTAACACCGGTAAAGGCGGGACGCTCCATCAAAGCCTGCAACTTCGCACGGGCCTGCGCTTCGTCCGAGCCTGGCCCGACGCCAACCCATGCGCCACCGGGGACGTAGGCCTCCCAATTTCCACCGGTGACTATGATTTGATCGGGGTTGGAGGCGATCACCTGCTCCGCGTTCACCGTACCAAATGTCCCGGGGATGAACGGGGCAGCCATGTTTTCCCCACCCGCCAGTTCGACCATGCGACCGAAGTTGCCGCTGCCGAATGACATGCAGCAATCCTCGGAGTAGCCCCCTGCCCGTTCGACAAATACCAAAGGTCGCTCCAGATCGTTCTGCGCATCGATCACATCTGTGACACGGGCGATCTGCTCTTGATAGAAGTCGTTGAAGTCATCGGCACGCTCTTCTTCGCCAAACAATTTACCGATGATTTCCATCGACTTCGCGGTGTGTTCAAACGGCTTTTCGCGGAAATCAACATAAACGATAGGGATGCCGACCTTGGCGAGTTTTTCCTCATAGCCTGCCTCATCGGTAGCCGCCTTGGCTTCGAGGTTCATGATCATCACGTCAGGGGTCAGGGATACGGCCTGTTCAATATCGAATGTGCCATCCTTGAAGCCGCCGAAGGTCGGAATATCAGCGATCTCGGGGAATTTTTCAGCATAGGCCTCATAGCTCTCGGGCGCGGCCTCACGGAAATCGTCCCGCCACCCCACCACGCGCTCGAATGGGTCTTCGCCGTCCAATACGGCCGCAAAGAAAATTTGCCGCCCTTCGCCGAGAATTACCCGGTCCACAGGTGCTTCGAGTGTGACTTCTCGCCCTGCAATATCCGTTATGGTGATCGGGGCTGCAAAGGCAGGAGCGGAGAAAAGACACAGCGCACCGGCGCTCAAGGTGTAGCGAAGGGACATCAGAAGACCTTTATGTTTGAACTGGCCCACCGCGTATTAATTCCTACTTAAATAGTCAAGTTTTAATATTGACAAAAATTGTCGCCTTTAACATGGAGGTTATCGACACGTCTTGGAGCAGACCTATGACCCAACCGCTTGGCAGCAACCGTGATCTACGCGATGAGATCCGCGACTACTGGTCGGATCGTGCCGCCACTTTCGACGCCGAGCCAGGCCACAAGATTGGGCAAGGTGAAGAACAAGCAGCTTGGCAGGCGCTTGTCCAAAAACATCTCGGATCTGCCACGGGACGCCGACTGCTCGATCTGGCGTCTGGAACAGGAGAGATTGCGCGCTTGTGCCACGATCTTGGTTATGCGGTAACAGGTCTCGATTGGTCCGAGCCCATGCTCGAGCGCGCCCGCGCCAAAGTTCCGGCCGCAGTTTTTATGCAGGCTGACGCGGAGCGTACCATGCTGCCCGATGCAAGTTTCGATGCGATCGTAACCCGCCACCTTGTATGGACCCTCGTCGATCCGGCTGCAGCCTTCGCAGAATGGAAGCGCGTTTTGGTTCCGGGTGGACAGCTGCTGTTGGTCGATGGTGATTTCGTCACCCGTGGCTGGGTTGCGCGCACCTTGGCTCGGCTCTCTCCACGTCGGTCCCAGAACATGAATTCTCGTCATCAGGAAATTCTGTCGCAAATTCATTTCGCTCAAGGCGCTCGGGCGGAGCAAGTTGCTTTCCTGTTGGCCGAGGCAGGCTTTACGGATATTCGCATCGATACCGATCTTAGTAAAATACATCGCGCACAGGCACGACAGCTCGGCTGGCGCAGGTCTTTGATCCGTCACAGTGAGCATCGGTATGCTATCAGCGCAAAGGTTTAAGCGGAGGGAAGGACGAGCGCTTGTCTCACAGGCATTTCGATACACAAATTGCTCTTGCAACCAGCATGGTCCTGTTCTCTAGTATTTCTCGTTCATGATTAATGGTGTTATCCATATGCAGGTCAGTGTCCGCGATAATAATGTCGATCAGGCTCTTCGGGTTTTAAAGAAAAAGCTTCAACGCGAAGGCGTTTTCCGCGAAATGAAGCTCAAGCAGCACTTCGAGAAGCCTTCTGAGAAGAAAGTTCGCCAACAGGCCGAAGCAATCCGCCGGGCTCGCAAAGCGGCGCGCAAGCGCTTGGAACGTGAAGGCGTGATGTAGGTCTTCCATCGAACATCCAAGCCTGCAGCAAACCCATCGTTTTTAGGGTGGCCGATATGCTGAATTGGCCCGACTCTTCGAGTTTAACTGGTATTCCGATCTAGCTTTGCAGACATCAATGATGGTCTCGGCTCGGGCTGCCAACGCAGCAGAGTATTGGCGCGACGCTAACAAAGTTGGTGCCATATTTTTAAAGGCCCTATGTGCGAGTATCTGTCATAGCGCTTTCTAAAGCTCTAATTCGCTAGGTGCCTTGTTCCGGTCTCCACACTCGGAGCCCAGTACCTTTTGTGTCCGCCTCGGGTCAGATCCCCGGCGTGGCGACCTGCATTATTGGAGGAATGCAGATCAGAGAGCTCACTGCCGATCTCTGCGCGGCCCCTAAGCTGAACAGGTAGACGGGCATTGATCGTGTTTGGGCCGCTGTCAGGGGTAGGTGAAATACAGCTAACTGTCAGATGACATGGCCGCCACGAAATGAGGGCGCGACGGGACCCCCTTGCGTTCTGCCGCCATTCGGCACGGTCTCGCTCTGAAGGCTCAGCCCCGTATCGATTTTCGGCATCGCTGACGTGACACCATCCGCCGAAGGCCACGTGACGAGGAGGATCGCACTGCCTGTCACGCGATGTTCCCGCAAAACATTCGCCATCGTAGCGACGGTCGCTTCCAAATACCGTTGGCCTTGTTTGGTTACCTCAACACAAATATCCACCGAGCAGTCAGGCGGCATCCCTTGTTGCATCCACAGGCCGGACAGTCGGCTGGCCTGAGAGACCGACATATAAAGCGCGGTGGTGGTGCCGGGACCGGACAGGCGGATGCTGTCGGGCAATGGGTCTTCGGCCCTGCCGGTGCCTGTCGCCAGCACAAGGGTATTGGCGACACCCCGCTCTGTCAGGCTGCGGGTAAGCCCGGCGGCGGCGGCACAGGCGGCAGTCACACCCGGCACGATTTCGATTGGAATACCGGCGTCACGCGCGGCCTCCACTTCCTCGGCAGCGCGTCCAAACACCCCGGGATCTCCGGACTTCAACCGCACAACGCGACGGCCCTTCTTCGCCTCGGAGACGACCATGCTGTTGATCCGATCCTGCGGCCAGCGGTGGGCGCCGACGCGTTTGCCGACGAACACGCGCTCAGCGTCACGGCGGGCCAATTCCAGAACCTCTGCATCGACCAACCTGTCGTAAAAGATCACATCCGCCTCCTGAAGCCTTTCGACCGCGCGCAGGGTCAACAGGTCCCGCGCGCCCGGGCCAGCGCCGACCAAGGTGATCTGGGCGATACTCTCCCCGGTGGCGCCGCCGCTGGCAATGGCAGCTTTGATGTCGCGCGCGGCGTCGCGTTCGGCCCCGCGCACCCATTGCCTGCGGGGAGTCCCTTTGAAAACCCACGCCCAGAAGGCGCGGCGCTGCGCCAAAGGAATATTGCGTGCGACACTGGGTCTGAGCCGCCCGGCAAAGGCAGCGAGGCCACCAATGTTCTGCGGCAAAAACCGTTCAATCTTGGTCTTGATTTCGCGCGTTAATACAGGTGCGGTGCCTTCGCTCCCGATGGCCACGACAATGGGGTCGCGGTCCACGATGGCGGGCGTGGTCATGTCGCAAAGGTCGGGCTGGTCGACCACATTCACCGGGCAGCGTGCCGCCTTAGCGAGCGCATGCGCCGCTGCATCCAGCGCGGGACACCCGGTGCCGACAAAGGCCATGACCGCATCCTCGAACACCGCCCGCGATAGCTCTGAGCTCTGCCCTGCCCGCCCGCTGTTCACTAGATCAGCCAGTTCCGCATCGAGCGCAGGAGCCACCAGAACCAGTTCAGCGTCGGTTTTCAGGAGCAACCGCGCCTTCTGTGCCGCCTGCTCGCCGCCGCCAACGATAACGACCCGGCGGCCAGTCGTACGAATGAACATTGGAAAAGATTTCATGGCAATCTCCTGTCAGGCGGCCTGCTCGGCGGTGTTGGGAATACCCAGCGTATCAAGCGCAAGTGCTTTGGTGCCGGTGATGATCTCAGCCTCGAATGCGGTCGGCGTTTGGTGCGCCCACGTCCGGGCTGTATCGGAAGACAGACGGCGGGTTTCATCACAAAGCGCTGGAAAGGTCGCTTCCCAGCTACGCCCCTGCCGCAATCCGAAGGCCGCGATCTCTTTTGAAGGGTGACGTTCGAACTCTCCGCCGCCGCCCTTGATCACGGTCAGGCCATTCAGCCCCAAAAGCGCTGCCGCATCGGCCTGCAAGAGGCGATAGGACGGATGAAACACACCCTGTACACTGGCCGCAGCAGCGCCGGGATTCAGCATGCGGCAGACGGTGTTGACGCAAGACCGCAGTCCAAAAACCCGCCGCAAATCCAGCAGCCGGAACAGAGCGGGATGTGCACGTTCCAGCGGCAGATAGGCGATGCGGTCGCGATCAAGCAGCCGTGCAATTTCGTCAGCGGAATCTCCAACCCCAATCCCCGCGACGGCTAAGCCGTCCCGCACCTGTGCATCGGCGCCGTTCCAGCCGTGCAACAAGACGCGGTGGCCCGCCTGCGCGACCTCCTTCGCCGACAGCAGGAACCACGGCGCACCGCGCGTGCGGCCGGCGGCATAGCTGGGCCAATCCAGATCGACGGACGGCAAGGCGGGCATATGCGCCTGCGCCGCGGCGGCAAATCCGGCGATCTCTGGCGCGGTCTCGCCCTTCATCCGTAAAAGCATCAAAACCGCGCCCACGGCCTCGGCATCTGCGTCCCCCCGCAACATGGAGGAAATGGCATCGAAGGCTTCCTCCTGAGTTAAGGACCGTGAGCGCCCGGGCCCGCGCCCCAGCGTGCGAACATGGGCTGACAAGCTCATTCTGCGGCCTCGCGGGTTAAAAGGTTGTTCAACAGCTCCGCGATTTCCGGGCGGCAAGAACCGCAGTTTGTCCCAGCCCCCAGTGCTTCGCCGATACTTTCTACTGACATCAGGCCGCGCGTTTCGATCGCTTCAAGGATGGTGTTGATCCCCACGCCAAAGCAGGAACACAAGGTTGGTCCGGGGTTCGGGGCGTCGGCTGCAGGGCGTCCCGTTAACGCGCCAGCCGCGCGGGTGCCGGGCAATGCCACGAGGTAATCGCGCATGATCGCGACAGGGGTTGGCGACACAAAGAGTGCGCCCAAAAGCAGCCCGTCGGCGTGAGCCGCGATCCGCGCAGAGCCACGGCGCGCATCTATGATCGTGGTCAGCACAGCAGTCGGCGCGTCAAAGAGCCGTCTTGCCTCGGCCTCCCAATCGTCAGGATGCAGGCGGCCAGCCAACTCGGCGCGAAACCCGTGCGATGTCCGCGCCAAGGCCCAGTAGTCGGCGGTCAGGTGCATCGGTTTTTGTGCGATGGCAAAGCCGTACCAGCCTGCATCGAACCGGCGCAGGTCAACAACGCCCGCCTTGCTTTCAGGTTGGCCGGAAACCGGATCGCAGGCCGCCGCGATCAGCGCGTCGATCCGGGCCGAGGGGGCTGTCTCTGCTGTCCAGTGCATTGGGGCAAAGACCTGACGGGTTTGCACAGCATCGGTGATCCGCGCGCGCAGGATGCTGACACCCGTTGGGCTGGAGACCTCCACCAGATCGGAGGGGCGAATGCCCAATGCCGTGGCATCTTCGGGGTGAATTTCAAGAAAGGGTTCCGCCAGATGGGCCGACAATCGCGGGCTTTGGCCGGTGCGGGTCATCGTGTGCCATTGGTCCCGCACGCGGCCTGTGTTCAAACGAAACGGATAGCGTCGCGTCGTCCGGGCCGCTGGCGGCCGCCACGATACGGGCAGCAAACGCGCCTTGCCGTCTGGGTGAAAGAACCGCCCATCCGCAAAGAACCGCCCGCCTTCGCGCGCAGCAGTGATTGGCCAGCGCTGCGGGGCGAAGTGATCATATTGCTGGTCCGTGATCTTGGCCAAATCCGAGATATCAAAATCCCGTCCGAACCGTCCCGCAATGCCTGAAAGGGCTGCATATTCGCGAAAAATCTCTGCCACGCCGTCAAACTGAAATCCCGTTTCGAACCCCATCCGCCGCCCCACCTCGGCCAGAATATGCCAATCCGGGCGGGTCTGGCCGGGTGCGGGCAGTACGCTGCGTTGGCGGCTGATGGTACGGTCCGAATTGGTGACGGTGCCGGCCTTTTCAGCCCATGCAGTGGCGGGCAGGAGCACGTCGGCGAGCCGCGCCGTGTCGGTCTGATCGGTAATGTCGCTGACAACGACGAAGGGGCATTCAGATATTGCATCACGCACAGCATCGGCTTCGGGCATGGAAACGGCGGGATTGGTGTGAATAATCCACAGCGCTTTGATCCGCCCGTCGCCCACCGCTTGAAACATGTCGACCGCTTTGAGCCCCGGCTTATTGGGTAGGGAGGGCACACCCCAGAAATCACGCACGGCGGCACTGTGCTCGGCATTCTCCAGTTCCAGATGACAGGCTAACATATTGGCCAGCCCACCAACCTCGCGCCCGCCCATCGCATTGGGCTGTCCGGTCACCGAGAATGGGCCGCAGCCGGGCTTGCCAATCCGTCCGGTCGCGAGGTGGCAATTCAGGATCGCATTGACCTTGTCGGACCCGCTGGTCGACTGGTTCACGCCTTGCGAGTAAATCGTCACGACCTTCTCATGCTGCATCCAGAGGCGGCAGAAAGCGGTGATTTCCGCGTCGCTCAGCCCGGTTGCGGCCCCGCTTTCGATACGTGCCGTGTGCAGGGTTTCGTCATAGCCGCTGGTATGGCGCAGAAAATCCGCATCACAGGCACCGCCATCATAGATCTCGCGGAAAAGCCTGTTGAATAGCGCCACATCTGAGCCGGGTTGTAAGGCCAGATGCATATCGGCGCCATCACAGCTCGCGGTCCGGCGGGGGTCGATCACCACAATCTTGGTTCCGCGGGCTGCGCGTGCCCCCAGCAGGCGTTGGTACAGTACAGGATGACACCAAGCGAGGTTCGACCCCACAAGCACAACAAGATCGGCCTCGTCGATGTCTTCATAGGTCCCGGGTACGGTGTCGCTGCCAAAGGCGCGCTTGTGGCCGGCGACAGAAGAGGACATGCAGAGCCGGGAATTCGTGTCGATATTGGCCGACCCAATGAAGCCTTTCATCAGCTTGTTGGCGACGTAGTAATCCTCTGTCAGCATCTGGCCAGAGACATAGAAGGCGACGCTATCTGGGCCGTGCTGCGCGATGGTTTGCGAGAACCGGTCGGCGACATGCTGCAAGGCCAAGTCCCAGCCCACGTCCTGTCCGTCCACGCGGGGGGTCAGCAGGCGGTTTTCCAGACCCACAGTCTCCCCCAGTGCCGCCCCCTTTGAGCAGAGCCGCCCACGGTTCGCCGGGTGGTCAGGATCGCCGCGCACATCCAACCCGCCTGCCCCATCCGCGCGCAGCAGCACGCCACAGCCCACGCCGCAATAGGGACAGGTCGAGCGCACCTCTGGCATGGCAGAGCCGTCCATCACGCGGCACTCCGACTTGCGAGTTTGGTCCCATCAATCAGGATGCGCCCAGCCTCTACCCGCGCAGGGTATGTAGAGATGGCCCCCTCTTCGCCCTGCGCCTGCCCGGTGTTCAGGTCGAACACCCAGTTGTGCAGCGGGCAAGTGACGGATTGACCATGAACGATCCCTTCAGACAGCGGTCCGCCCTTGTGCGGGCAGCTATCGGTGGTGGCAAAAACCTCCGCCTCGCCAGTGCGGAAAAGGGCCACGCAGCCAAGTGCCGTCTTGATCTTGCGCGCGCCGCGCAGGGGAATGTCGTCTATCGCGCCGATGTCGATCCAGTTCATTCCGCGGCCTCCAGTGTCAGATTGGCGAGGGGCTGGTACCGCTCTGCCGTTTTGGCGTGCTCGGCCCAGGGGTCTTTGCGATAGATGGATTGGCTGAGCTCGAATGCCGCGATCAGCCGTGCGCGTTCCTCGGGGTCGGCGATGCGGGCCTGCACCCAATCGAGCCCAACCTTGGCGACCCATTTATAGGGGCGGTCGAGGTATTTGGCGTGCTCACGGTAGAGTTGGACAAAGGCAATCGTCACATCAATCGCCTCTTGCTCGGTGCCGACATCACAAAGGCGCTCGGTCTCTTTGACGTCCATCCCCGCTGCGCCGGCGACGCTCACCTGATAGCCGCTGTCGACGCAGATGATTCCGACGTCCTTGCAGGTGGCTTCGGCACAGTTGCGCGGGCAGCCGGAGACACCCAGCTTAACTTTGTGCGGCGTCCATGACCCCCAGAGCGCCTGTTCCAGCTTGATGCCTAGGCCGGTGCTGTCCTGCGTGCCAAAACGGCAGTGGTCGGTGCCGACACAGGTTTTTACCGTGCGCAGCCCTTTTGAATAAGCATGGCCCGAAACGAGCCCCGCCTTGTTCAGATCGGCCCAGATATAGGGCAGGTCTTCGCCCTTCACGCCCAACAGATCAATGCGCTGACCGCCTGTGACCTTGACCGTCGGCACATCGTATTTGTCCGCGGCGTCGGCAATGGCGCGCAATTCGGCCGGGTTGGTGATCCCGCCCCACATGCGCGGCACGACGCTGAAAGTGCCGTCTTTTTGAATATTCGCGTGTTTGCGTTCGTTCACAAAACGGCTCTGTGGGTCGTCTTGATACTCTAGCGGCCAATCGGCCAGCAGATAGAAGTTCACCGCGGGGCGGCAAATGTGACAGCCGTTGCGGGTTTTCCAGCCCAACTCCTGCCAAACGGCCTCTTTGGACTTCAACTCCTGCGACTTGATCAGCAGGCGGATGTCCTCATGGGTTAGGTCACAGCAGGGGCAGATGGGCTGGGCGGTCGGCATGACGAAGTCATCGCCCAGTGTGACCTGCAAAACCTGTTCGACCAGCCCTGTGCAGGTCCCGCAGGACGCACTGGCCTTGGTCGCCGCCTTGATCGCGGCCAAATCCGTCGCACCGCCCGCGATGGCGTCGGTGATGGTGCCTTTGCAAATGCCGTTGCAGCCGCAAATTTCCGCCTCACGCGGCAATGCTGCAACGGCTGAGAGCGGGTCCGAGGTATCGCCCCCCTGAAATGCCGGTCCGAAGATGAGCGTCTCGCGCATCTCGTCGATATCGGTGCCGTCCTTGATTAACTGGAAGAACCAATTGCCATCTGCCGTGTCGCCGTACATCACAGCACCAATCAGCCGGTCGCCCTCAATCACCAGCCGCTTGTAGATGCCCCGCGCCGGGTCACGCAGCACGATGTCTTCGCGCCCTTCCCCTTCAGCAAAGTCACCCGCGCTGAACAGATCGCAGCCGGTTACTTTCAGCTTGGTGGCAGTATCCTTCGCGATGAAAGCGTCGACCCCCTCCAGCAGACTCCGCGCCAGAACTTTGGCCTGATCATAAAGCGGCGCCACAAGCCCGAAAAGTTGCCCGTCAAATTCCACGCATTCGCCCACGGCAAAGATGTCCGGGTCCGACGTCTGCATCTGCGCATTCACCTCGATGCCCCGCGCAACCGTCAGCCCCGCGTCGGTCGCGAGCCGGGTTTCGGGCCGGATGCCAACGGCCATGACCACCAGATCGGCTGGAAGGGTTTCCCCGTCCTCCAGCAAAACGGCCTCGGCACGGCCCGCACCGATGATCGCCTTGGTTGAGGCCTGCGTGCGGATGCTGATGCCGCGCCCCTCTAGGTCCTTGCGCAACAGGTAACCGGCCGCCTCATCCAATTGCCGCTCCATAAGGTGGCCCATCAGATGCACCACCGTGACCTCCATGCCACGTTCGGCAAGACCGGCTGCGGCCTCCAACCCTAAAAGCCCACCGCCGATGACCACGGCTTTGCCGCCCTTCCCCGCTGCGCTTATCATCGCATTGGTATCGTCCAGATCACGATAGGTGACGACGCCCGGCAGGTCTTTACCGGGAACCGGAATGATGAAGGGCGCAGAGCCGGTGGCGATGATCAGCTTGTCATATGGGAGATGGCCACTCTGACCGGAGACCACCTTCATCGTCGGATCGATGCCCGACACAGACTCGCCAAAGCGACAGGTCACTCCCTGTGCGGCATACCAATCGCTGTCATGGGTGACGATTTCCTCATAGGTCTTTTCGCCCGACAGCACCGGGCTCAGCATGATGCGGTTGTAATTCCCCCGCGCCTCCGCGTTGAACAGGGTGATGTCAAAGGCATCCGGATCGGTCTCAACCAGATGTTCGATGACGCGGCCCGATGCCATGCCAGCGCCGATGATGACCAGTCTTTGTTTCATGGGTTCACTCCGCCGCCATTGTTTCAGGGGTTTTGGGCTTGGGTTTTGCGCCGTGCTCATATTCCTCAAGGAAATCGAGCACCTCTTGCCTGTAGCCGTAGTAGTCAGGATGCTGCAGGAGCATCTTGCGCGTTCTGGGCCGGGGCAGATCGACCTGCGTGATCTTGCCAATGGTAGCCTGCGGCCCGTTGGTCATCATGACCACGCGGTCAGCCAGCAAGATCGCCTCGTCCACATCATGGGTGACGCAAATCGCCGTGACCTTGGTGCGCGACCAGACCTCCATCAGCACCTCTTGCAGCTCCCAACGCGTCAGGCTGTCGAGCATGCCAAACGGCTCATCAAGCAACAGCAGCTTGGGGCTGAGCGCAAAGGCCCGGGCAATACCGACACGCTGCTGCATACCGTTGGACATATCGCTTGCCCGCTTGTCCATCGCATCGCCCAGCCCGACCCGCTCCAGATAGTACTCCACCACATCCTGACGCTCGGCCTGCGAGGCGCGGGGGTAGACCTTATCGACACCGATCGCCACATTCTCTTTGGCGCTGAGCCAGGGGAACAGATTGGGCGATTGGAACACCACGGCGCGCTCAGGGTCGGCGCCCTCCACATGGGTGCCGTCCAACACGATGGAGCCCTTCGATATGTCGTTCAGCCCCGCCGCCATGGTCAAAACTGTCGACTTGCCGCAGCCTGAATGGCCAATCAGCGAAATGAACTCTCCCTTCTCGATCTTAAGATCGAAATTCTCGACCACCGTCAGCGGGCCTTTGGGCGTGGGGTAGACTTTGTGAAGCTGGCTGAAATCCAGATAACGGCTGCGCAATGTGCTCTTCTCTGCTTCGGCCAGAGCGGCGGGGAGGCCGTGGATCGGGGTCACGTTCGGCAAAAGTCGGGTGCCCTCGACCTTGGCCTCAATCCCAACATCCATCAGGTATTTGGTCACATCCGCGCGCAGGCTTTTGAAGGTTTCATTGGTGTTCATGCGGCCCCGGTCCCGAGGGCGCGGGATCTTGACGGGGAACTCTTTGCCCAACGTTCCATCTGGGTTCAGGGCGATGATCCGGTCGGCAAGGATGATCGCCTCGTCCACATCGTTGGTGATCAGCACACAGGTCTTCTTGTCGGCCTCCCAAATGTGCTCAATCTCATCAGCGAGATTGGCGCGGGTCAGCGCGTCGAGTGCCGACAATGGCTCATCCAGCAAAAGCACTTCAGGGTTCATCGCCAGCGCGCGGGCCACATTGACCCGCTGCCGCATCCCGCCCGAAAGCTCCGCCGGGCGGCGCGTAGCGGCATGGCCAAGGCCCACCATCTTGACGTAATGCGCAACTTTTTCGGCCCGCTTTGCCTTAGACAGACCGGGGAAGACCGTGTCCACCGCGAGGCCGACATTGCCGCTGACGGTTAACCAAGGCATCAGCGAATAGCTTTGAAAGATCATCGCGCGTTCCGGCCCCGGCCCGGTGACGGGTTTGCCCTTGAAGCTGACCTTTCCCTTGGACGGCTGCTCAAGCCCCGCCATCAGGTTGATGAGGGTCGTCTTGCCACTGCCGGAAAAGCCGAGCAGGACGAGGAACTCCCCCTCACGCACATCCAGGTTGATGTCCTTCAGCACATGGGTCGCATGGGTGCCCGAGCCAAAGCTCTGGCTAACATGATCGAGTTTCAGAATGCTCATGTGAGTGTTCCTTTCCGCTATCGCCGCAGCACTGCTCAGCGGTTGTTCGTGAAGGTAAAGAGCGACTGCAGGGCGTACATCACCCGGTCCAGCAGGAAGCCGATGATGCCGATGGTCAGCACAGCGACCATGATCCGGGCGAGCGAGCTGGAAGACCCGTTCTGAAACTCGTCCCAGACGAATTTTCCAAGGCCCGGATTCTGCGCCAGCATTTCCGCGGCGATCAGGACCATCCAGCCCACCCCGAGCGACAACCGCAGCCCGGTAAAGATCAGCGGCAGGGCGGAGGGCAGGACCAGTTTGGTGATCTTGGTCCAGGTGTTCATCTTCAGCACCTTCGAGACATTCACCAGATCCTTGTCGATGCTGGCCACACCCAGTGCAGTGTTGATCAGCGTCGGCCAAAGCGAACAAAGCGTCACGGTAATGGCCGAGACCAAGAAGGACTTGGACAGCAAGCCATCATTTGAGGCCGCAACGGCGGAGACCACCATCGTCACGATCGGCAGCCAAGCCAGCGGGGAGACCGGTTTGAAAATCTGAATGATCGGGTTCAACGCCGCGTTGGCCGTGGGCGAGAGGCCCGCCGCGATGCCAAGCGGGATTGCCACCGCACTGGCGATCAGAAAGCCAAAGAACACGGTTTGTATTGAGGTCCAGATTTGCTGGTAATACGTTGGCGCACCGGTATAGGCGCGCTCAACAGGGGGCATGCCCTGTTCGACGCGGCGTTCATTCAAAACCGCGACCTGCGCTTCGAATTTGGCACGGCTCTCGGCCTTGGCCTGCGCGTCCTCATGCAGGGTGACCGCCTCAGACCATACCTGTGCCGGGCCGGGGATCGCGCCGAGCGAGGTTTGCACTGTCGGGGCCAATGCCGCCCAAAGCGCGAGGAACCCGACAATCGCAAGCAACGGCACCCCCAACAGACGCCAGATCTCGGCAACTTGCGCCTTAGGGTTATCACCAGCGACGGCTTTCAGGATCGGGGTCAGCCATGCCAGCCCAATAACCTGAAACCACTTATCGGCGGTGTTGATCCGGGTGAAGCGCCTCTCAAGGCGCGCCGTGCGTGCTGGATCATCGGTAAAATTCGGGTCTGCGGTGCTCATCGAACTGTCTCCTGCAGTAATGGGAAAGGCACGGGCGAGACGGCTCGCCGGTGCCGCCGGGCCTCAGCCCTGAACTTCGTCGCCGACCACGGTTTGATCGCCTTTCAACCCGATTGGCAGGCTGTCGAGATAGGCGTTGGGGGCGCGACCATCGAAGGGAATGCCGTCGATGATATCAGCCGCAGGTGTCGGTGCTTTGAAGCCGTTGGCCTCCCAGGGGAAGTCTTCCTCCTTCGCCAAGCCGTCGTCGACCAGCGACCGGGCGGCCTCCAGATAGATTTCCGGGCGGTAGACGCTGGCGGCGACTTCCTTGAACCATGCGTCGGATTTTGGCTCAGCAATCTGACCCCAGCGGCGCATCTGGGTCAGGTACCAGATCGCGTCCGAATAATAGGGATAGGTCGCGTTATGCCGGAAGAAGACGTTGAAATCGGGGATGTCGCGTTTGTCGCCTTTCTCGAACTCGAAAAAGCCGGTCATTGAATTGGCAATCACCTCGTAATCGGCGCCGACATATTCAGGGCGGCTGAGAATCTCGACGGCTTCGGGGCGGTTGGCATTATTGTTTTCATCCAGCCACATGGCCGCGCGAATGAGTGCCCGGACAACCGCCTTGGTGGTGTTGGGGTTCTCCTCAGCGAAAGCATCGGTGATGCCGAATACCTTTTCGGGGTTGTTCTTCCACAGTTGGTAGTCGGTGATGACCGGCACGCCGATGCCTTTGAACACCGCCTGCTGGTTCCAAGGCTCGCCCACGCAATAACCGTGGATCGTCCCGGCTTCCAAGGTGGCAGGCATCTGCGGCGGTGGTGTCACCGACAAAAAGACATCCGCCCCGATCTGGCCCGAAATGTTATCGGGGCTGTAGTATCCGGGGTTAATCCCGCCTGCAGCCAGCCAATAACGCAGCTCGTAATTATGGGTTGAGACAGGGAACACCATCCCCATGTTGAAAGCCTCGCCCTTGGCATTGAACTCTTCGATCACCGGCACCAGCGCCTCGGCTGAAATCGGATGCTCGGGCCGTCCATCGGCCATCTTGGGAATGTTGGGCAGCATCTTTTCCCAAACCTCGTTGGAGACGGTGATCCCGTTGCCGTTCAGGTCCATCGAAAAGGGCGTGATGATATGCGCCTCAGTCCCGTAGCCAATGGTCGCCGCCAAGGGCTGCCCGGCCAGCATATGCGCGCCGTCCAACTGGCCGTCGATCACCCCATCCAACAGCACTTTCCAATTGGCCTGGGCTTCCAAGGTGACAAAAAGCCCCTCATCAAGGAAGTAGCCCTGCTCATAGGCAATGGCGAGCGGGGCCATGTCTGTCAGCTTGATAAAACCGAAGGTCAGCACGTCCTTTTCAAGGTCAAGCAGTTCAGCGTAGGCGGCGCTGGTCATCACGGTCGAGGCCGCAAGGCCAAGGATAAGGTGTTTCATGGTTGGTCCTTTTGAGGGCGTCCGCGGCGGGCGGAGGTGGATCGGGCAAATAAAAAAGGCCGCTCACTGACCATCGTTGCAAACGATGGAAAGCGAGCGGCCCTGCTCAACGTATCCCAGTCATCGGGAGGAATTCGGTGCAAGCCACGCCATTGTGGATGCAACTTCGATCATGCCGCAATGCAGCGCGTTCTCAACCCTATGAGGTCATTATCCAGCGAAAAAGTCGGAGACGTTTTGCCGTTGCATAAAAAATAGTCGCCTACAGCGCGGAAGGATCGAAAATTTGGCCGTCGAAAAACTCATTCGGCAATAAAGTCAGCCTCCCCCCCGCTGAAGCCACCGGCGTAGCGCGCGGAATCGCCCCTTCGACCTTTTCCGATGCGCCAGGCAAATCAGGGTCCAGCATGCTAAGATGCAAACGATGTAGATCTGAGCGGAACACGTTCGCAATCGTATCCGCAGTGGGATTGCCGCTGCCGTACGACTGACACAAATGTTGCGCGATCCACCGTGATTGGCTGCGCCACGGAAAGGTTGCAGCGCCACGGTGAAACTCGAGAAATCCATCAACCTGGCGGTGCGCCCCGCGGGACGAGACGATCAAGTGCCCCGACAAGGCCCGGTTGATAAGTTCCGACGGCACATCCAGATAGGCTTTGCGCGACAACAGATCGCTGGCGGCCGCATGAACATTCGGGTCGGCCAACCACCGGCCCGCCTTCCATGTCGCGCGCAACAGACGGGCAAGTAGATCGGGCTCGGCCTCTGCCCAGTTGGTGCGCACGGCCAAGACCTTTTCGGGTGCAAAACTCCAGATCGCCTTGCCCGGCAGGAGCAATGCACCGACGCCACGTTCAACCGCAACCGACCCCCAAGGCTCGCCTACGCAAAAGGCGTCCACCTCCCCCGCTGCCAGTGCGCTTGCCATAAGCGCAGGCGGCACGGTGCGGATTACGATCCCGTCCGGTCCGAGTGCTGATGCCCGGCTCCAGTAGCGCAACAGTTCAACATGCATCGAAAACGGGAATGGCACCCCAAATACGATCGGTCCGCGGCGGACCTGTGCAAGTGCTTCTGCCGCCTTGAAAGGATCAACAAAGTCGAAGTCATAGCCCAAAGCGCGCAGCCGGTCTTCGAGCGGTTTGCCAACCCCTATGACAGTGCCGTTGACCGACAGGACCGACACCGCCGACAGTGCGGTCGCGACCCCGCCCAACCCCATCGCCATTGCAACCGGCAGCGGCGACAGCATATGCGCAGCGTCGACACGGCCAAAGGCCAACATGTCTCGGAGTGATGACCACGACGGCGCGGCGGTCAAGTCCAGCGCAATGCCCTCAGCTTCGGCAAAGCCCAACTCATGCGCCACGATCAAGGGCGCGGCATCCACCAAGGGGACGTAAGCAACAGGGATGTTCGTCGTCTTCATCCGAGCAGCCCCGACGCGGTCACCAGTGCTTCGGCCACATCAGCCACCCGCCGCCCTTGGTCCATCGCGGCCTTCCGCAGGAGGGCATAAGCGGCTTCCTCATCAAGGCCCTTGGCCTTCATCAACAGCCCCTTTGCACGGTCAATCACCTTGCGTTCTTCCAAAGCGCGGCGTGTCTCGGCCAATTCACTGCGCATCTGACGCACCATCGCAAAACGCGCAATCGCAGTGTCCATCACCGGCTTTAGTCGGCCCGGCGCGAGCCCATCGACAACATAGGCCGAAAGCCCCGCCTCAATCGCCGCCTGTGCCAGCCCGCCAGCCGCACCGGATACGAACATCGCCACAGGACGCTCCAACGGGCCAGACGCCAGCGTCAGTTCCTCCATCACGTCGCGTGTCGGGTTGCCCGCGTCGATCAGCACAATGTCGGGCACATGGGCGGCGATCTTGCGGGCGAGGCCACTGGAATTGCCGACAACGAAAACGTCACAAACGCAGGCCTCTTTCAGCGCGTCCACGATCGCAATCGCGCGCTCTTGATCTTCTTCGACAACAACGATGCTTAGGGTCTTGGTCATGGGTGCCCCGCCACCTTCTGAACTGGTGGCGCTGTATCGGGGCGAAACTCCGACACCAAGAAATCAATGAAGGCGCGGGTCTTCGGGGGGAGATTTCGCCGGCCCGCGAACTGCACGACGATATCGGTGCTGGCAGGCGCATAACCGGGCAAGATCCGCAGCAACTCACCCGACTGCAGTTTCGCGTCCACCAGATAGCTGGGCAGCCGCGCAATACCGATGCCGGCAAGGGCGGCGTGAAAGATCACATCTGTACTGTTGCCTTCGAAATCCCCATCCGCGTCGAACGGCTGCGCCTCACCCGCCTCGACATCGCTCCATGCGTTCCTGCGGCTATTTCCGGCGATCCTCAGGCAGTTGTGCTCCGACAAATCGGAGAAGCTGGTTGGTGTCCCGCGCCGCTCGATGTAGTGCGGCGCCGCGCAGAGCACGCGGTGGCTATGCATTATCCGGCGCACGACGACATCGGGGTTCTTATGCTGCTCGGCAAAACTGACCGCCGCGTCGACACCCTCTGTTTGCAGGTCAATCTCGCGATCGGTCAGCTCGAGCGATACCTCAACCTCTGGGTTCACGGCCAGAAACACAGGCAAGGCCGGGATCAACTGGGATTTGCCAAAAGCCACCGTCGAGGCGATCCGCAATTTGCCGCGCGGCACGTCATCAAGGTTAGATATATGCGCTTCAGCGTCCTTGAACTTCTCTGCCATCGCCTGACATTTGAAATAGAATTCCTGACCTTCCGGGGTCGGCAAAACGCCGGTCCGCGTGCGGTTGAGTAGACGAAAGTGCGCGTGATCCTCCAAAAGACTGATCTGCTTGCTGACAGCGGATGGGGTTTGGCCCATGGACCGCGCCGCCGCGGAAATGCTCCCTCGCTCGACCACGGTGGCGAAGATCAGCATTTGCGCTGATAAATCCATGTCAATTCACTCGTATGTTCCCAGTTTGGCGCTGTGCCACCGCGCGCGGGACAAACTGCGAAGGGTTGGGAGGGTGCTCGCTTCTGTGATGCACCACGATACTGCACTGCAGCAATCAATCGAGCGATATGAGCCTCGATTCCCACGGGGCAGTTAGACTCAGAGGTCACTATTGATGCCGATTGCCTATTTTTTCATCGGTTTTGCAATTGCTTTCTACTGGAGACTCGCGAGTAAGCAAACGGGTTGAACTGCCCTCACGCCGAACCGCAGCTATTGTTGTGTGTCTGACGTCAGCATCCTTGGAACAGATTTGAGGATTTGAATAAGGGAGAATTTCTGGTTCATCTTATCGATTGGGAGATCGAGATGACTAAGAAACCCCCGACGTCGAAAGACGCAGCCGAGAAGGTGGTCAAAAATCAACCAACTGAGTAGCGCAGAACGACGCAGGATAGAACGCTGGAGACCCGTAAAGGTCCCTGTCGATGAGATGGCGCGCGCTCTAAAGCGCTGCAGATCAACGATATTTCTTGAGCTTAAACGCAACCATTTTTCGGACGAAAGCATGCCCGGGTGCGACGGCTATTACGGTGCCGCCGCCCACCTGATACAGGCGGAACGGCGTGCGCGGGAGCGCAAACTGATCAAACTTCCTGAGCTTCGCAAGGGCGTGATCGAGCGTATCAAGAACGGTTGGACACCAGAGCAGATCAGTAACCGCATGATCCACGAGCGCGCTCTCCTCAGGGTCTGCCAGGAAACCATCTATCGCTACATCTATTCCGAGGAAGGGAAGCGCGAAGACCTGTGGTGGTATCTACCGACCCACCGTGTCGCCCGCAGACCACGTCGCACCAGAAGGCGTAGAGAACCCAAATTCCACCGCGATGTCAGTATCCTGTTCCGCCCCGATGATGTGGCTCATCACCGTCAGTTTGGTCACTGGGAAGCTGATTTGATGCTGTTCAAACAGAAGCTTGACCAGACCAACGTCACCTCACTGGTTGAGCGCGTTCTGAACCACTTCAGGCCAGCAATTTTTTGTGAGCTATCGCGGAACCGTTTAAAGCCGGAGCCTTTTCAAGAAAGATCTGTGCGGCAGCTTGTATTGGTATATGCCGACACAACTCATAGCCTGAAAACTACTCCGAACCAACAAAGGAAGAATATTTAGTGTCCTATGGCGGCATGACCGCGCGCAAGGGCGCTCCACGGAAAGGTCGCTCTGGAAGAGCCAGACCATACGAGGACTGGCTGCACTGGGATCCCTCTCGGGGAACGTCCGCAGTCAAAAAAGGCGACCCGAAGGCCACCTTTCCCGAGCCCCCTCATGGGGGACAATAACATAGGAGGCCGGTCGAAACCGGGTCAGCCCTAACCCCTCAAGGGGAAACATGAAGGAAATCGCCTCGGTTCGCTGCGGGGCTGGGCGCAACCACCAAGAGCCATCCTCCCTCTAGCAATCTTATGGGGCTCTTTCCTTTCAAAACAAAATAAAAAAAGCAATCTGGAGGGCACGACAAACGTCGTGACGCGATACGTCACATTACTCCAAGCTCCCGCAGGAGGTCATCGTCCAATTTCGGCACGGTCAGCGGCGGAGGGGGCGCGATAAATTTTCGGACATGCGACTTTGACACCCGGGACTGATCCTGATCCATAGTTGTCCAGTCCAGGAAGTCCAAAAGACCACCTTGGCGCGTGTCCTGACTTAGGCGCGCGGCGGCATCGTGCATACTACCTGAGACCAACACAGTAATAGCATATGGTAGAGCAGGCGTAAGCTGCTTGACACCCGAGCAGTTTGCTCCCCAGACGTTCAAAACGGTGAGCGTATCCATCGTCAGATAAGCTTGCCCGGTGAGAAGCGTGTGGGAATATTCGTCGGCCATCCGCATCAATGTATCACCTACATAACAAAAAAGTTCGGGTCCGTGGCGCTTTTGAAAGTTCGAGAGCGCGTCTCTGAGACGTTCCGGCAGGTCACCAATTTCGACCCGTCGAAACGCTTCTTCATCCCATACAACAACTGCGTCAAAGACAAATTTGCTGAGGTGATAGGGCTCATCGGTGAACACGAAAGAGATGGCTCGGACTTCGGCGCTGGAGCCCTCCCATTGGGCACAAAGAGCAGTCAACTGACTTTGCCAATGCTCCTCAGGTGAAAATTCTGTTTCCATCGAGGGCACAGGGTCGGAACGATACCCCATCCATTGTTGCCCCTTCTGGGCTTTTTCAATCATGTCTTTGGTGTGGTTCAGAGGAGATTTGGTCATGGTTTACCTTTTTTGATTTTTGAATTTGCGGGACGTAAAGCGGAGGCACGTCGCCGAGCAGAGGTTTCAGGGGGGGAGTAGGGTTCTGTTTCGCAGCGCCGGAAGCTCTTCTGTGCTCTACCCGGCGCCTCGCATTCAGGCAGACCAGCTGCAGATGAGAGGGCCGTTTTCGACGATATCCTTGGCAAGGAACGTGACAACCGCAGGGTAGTAGCGCAGCAAGTCCTTCCATTCCGCATCCCGTGCATCCAAATCGTAAAATTTCTCAGGGATTTCGGACACGGCATCGGCGGCGGTGAGCCCCAAGGCCGCGAACTCCTTTTTGAGCATGGTCGCAACCACTGCTAACGTGCCGAGAGTGACATAGAAGTCGCTATAGGTCTCATAGACATTCCCCCCAGAGCCTTCCGCAAGCGCCTCAAAGAGATCGTCGTGGTTGCGCAGATAGAACACCTCCTCCCCATCCCGATAAAAGCCAATATCCAGCCCCATCTGTGTATCCTTTCCAATGTGATGGTTTCAGTTGAACGGCACGTGCAGTGCCTAAAGATGAACTGGGAACCTTTTTCTGAGGCCGTTAATCAAATCGTGCATTTTGATGAAAAAAGTTTTTCCGCGAACAGAAGGAGGGGCGGGTTATCAAGAGCGCCCTGCCCCTCCCAGTTGAATTGGCCGTAACGGTGTCGGACTTGAGCGGGGCAAAGGCAGCAAAGAAGCCCCGCCCGGCTCACGCCGAGATCACCCCCCTTCCAGCTTCGCGATACAGCGGTCCATCGCTTGGATCGCACCACTTTCGGCAAAGTCGCTGCGGTAGGTTTCCTGCATATAGCGGTCTTCATGCCCCAGCATATGTTGGGCTGCCCACCGTGCACCGGGCCGTTCGCGTCGCATCAGATCGGTCAAAAGTGTCCGAACCAGATGCCCGTGGATTTTGAAGTCGTCTTTAAGCCGGAGGTTAATGAACCCCTCATTGACCACGGCGTCGGCAAGGGTCAGCAAATTAGCACCCTGCAACTCCGCCACACGCCGCTCAATCATCCAGGCAGGCCGATCCCCTAAAATATGGGCGTCGATCAGTTTTGAGGTTCCCGGCCAAAGCGCATCAATCTCTTTTTGGCGGCCGGTCTTCGACGTCCGGATTGCGTGATGCCAGTCACCCTGCGCATCGCGGATCAAATCCACACCGATGTCGAAATGCCGCAGATCGCCTTGCCGATCCCCGGTGTTGACGAGCAATGCATATGACACCGCCTTCTGCCGCAGACGCAGGGCCGAAGTGGTGTGACCCGGCAGTTTTTCCGCCTCCTGCGCGGCAGCCATTGCAGCATGCAGAAGATCGCTCATGGTGAAGTGCTTGCGAAACGCGCGCAGCTTCGTCCATTTGCCCGGATCACTTTCCGTCGCTTCTTCCGTCAACGCCCCCGCAAGGTTTGCCAAAGCGGCCAGACTGGCCTCATCAAAAAGACCCGCGCGCATAAAAAACATGCGCAGCCGTTCGCAATAATCTGCAGCGGTTCCGAAGGAGACCCCGCGCTGTGTGATCAGATACCGAAAAAACGCTTCAAAAAGGTCCGCCGAAGGGGTGGGTGCGAGCTCCACTCCCTGTGCTGCCGCCCATTCGCGGCTTTTTGCGAGAAGACCCACTGCACTGATCACAGCGACTTGTGTTTTAGCTGCCAAGCGCGGCAGACGGTTGCCGTACGGCCGGACAGTCCTGCCCAAGTTTGGCACAGCTGCCGCCCAAGCTTTCGGCCAATCCTCCGGTGCCAAACCAACGCGCCGACTATCTCTCGGCCGCGCCGGTTTGGCATTATAACGCGCGTTGAGCCAAGCGTCCCACCGCTGTGTGACCGGCGCCGCCGGGCTTAACGGCACGGCGGGCGCAAAAAGACGCAAACCCTTCAGCAACGTTCGCAGTCGGCTACGCGATGTGGCAACAGCCGCGTAGATCTCTTCAGTTACGAGATCAGGAGGTAGCTTGGCCTGGGCCAGCCGATTGTAAAAATCCTCAATCGCAGCAGGCATGCCGCGTTCAAGGGTCTGCCCTGCCCGTAGTTGCGCTTGCATGCGCGTCACTACGTCGGCAGGAATATGAGGTGCGCGTTTTGCAAGGTTTGCCGCGCGTTCTTCGGCTGACATTGGCATGTTCAGGTTCTCCTAAGAAAAATCGCAAGCGTGGGATCGATGGTTTCCATAACTCCGGCGAACAGTTTGGCAGCCGCAGCACCTTCCCCGCGGGCATAGAATTTCTCGACAGTAGCAATGCTGTCTCCAAGGAACGCCGCGACCGTGGCGTAGTCCCCCGGATTGACGGCCAGCCAAAGCGTCGCCGCGACATGACGCATCATATGCGGCCGCAACCCTGGCACACCGATCCGGTTCACACAGCGGTTCCAGATGCGGTTGAAGCTCTGACGACTCAGCACACCATTGGGCCCGGGAAACAAAAAGATATTCGCCTCAGCGTCGACCTCCTTGATTGCACACCAGCGCGGCAGACCTTCATCGAGCCAACCGACAATGACTTGCCATTGCCGTTCGGGGATTTCTCCTTCGATGGGACGGCGGTTCTTGACCCGAGACCGGTGAATATCAAGCCAAGGACGGCTGTCGCGCAGCGGGCGGATGAGTTCGGCGTCCGGCCCGTCAATGATCATGCCGTTAAGGTTCCGGCTGCGTACGGACCGCGCCAATTGCAAAGCCATCATCGTAGCACCCATCGATAGATGCAGCGCCTCGCTCTTTGAATGCGCCCCCAGGTCATCCCAGGTGGCGAAGGCAGCTTCGGCCTCGGCTTTTAGCAGACGGGGTCCCGAAACAATGGCCTTGGCAATTGCCGGGTTGCGCTCAACGAGCTTAATGAAGGCTTCGCGTTCCGCGGACATCTCACGGGTCTGATAGCTATCCACGTGATCAAAACGCGCATCTTCCAAAGCCCAGATAACGTCTTGATCCAAGTCATTGCGCCGCGCCAGGGTCTCAAGTGCGGACAAGATGGATGCACCGCTTGAGGTCTGCGCCGGGTTCAAAAGGACGGGTGAGGCTTCAGCCCGCGCGATATAGCGCATCGTCGCCTGTTCGACGGCCTCACCTGTTACCAGCGCTTCAATGCTGTCGATGCGGTAGGCCACCCTACGGTCTTCAAACGCGTGCCGCACAAGCCAGCTCAACGCATTCAAATGACGCGCCCGGGCAGCTTCGGGGTTGCGAATGGGGCGCGTTCGGCGCGTGCGGTCACGCCCATTCAGGGGATCAGCGCCAAGCTTATCGCCAAAGCGATCTTTCTTTTTGCGGGCATCATTGCGGACCGCCACTTTGAGGGCCCGGTCCCGCGACGCTATAAATTTGGCGCTGAATTGAGACCAATCCAGCGGACGATCTCGCAGGCGCGGCAGGTCTCCGATGGGTGCGAGGGGCACCAGATCCTGAATGGCCGGATGCCGGTTGCGCTCGCCGATGAGCTTGTTGAAGGCTAAGATTGATCGGCGCAAAGTGGCTGCTTTGTCAGAGCGGCAATGTTCCAGCGCTTGCGCTGCTGCCTGCGTATTTAGCTCTGCGGGATGGGTCTCTCTGCAGCGTGCACGCAAATTGGCAATGGAGAGAGAGAACATGTTTGGCAGCAAAAGAGCGCCGTGTTGGTCTCGGGTGTTTTCCACTTCCGCGGCATAGGTCTGAAGGCGCGCCCATGCCGCATCCTCAGACATAGAGACCACCGGCGTTGCAATATGCGCCTGCGCCCGCCGGATCGCATTGGCAACCTTCTTGACCCAAGCTTCAAAAGCTTCTTGCCGCGCGCCAGGTGTGTCGCCGCGAAACTCGCCAACCCAGACGATCCCGCGGCTAAATAAGAACCAAGCGCTTTCATCGGCAGGGATATGCGACAGGGGCTTGCCTGTAAGCTTTGTCACGCGTCTTAGAGCAGCGCTGTAGACCGCCGCAGAGGCTGCTGAGTAAAGCGCGGGCAGCAGCAGATCTACATCTTTCAAAGAGACGAGCTGGATGGGGGTGTGTCGTGTCATCGTTCATTACCTTCTGGGAGTGTTCATTTGAAATTAAGAGCGTTCATCTGAAGCAAGATGAACCAAACGGGGGGTGCACTTTGGACCGTAAAGCTCACCCCCCGTCTCGTTCATCGCTCGGATTTACTATTATTTTCCGTGCATTACGGTTCACGAACCGTGCTTTGTGCCACACCTCGATTTGGGCAGGCACAAAGCGGTAGGCGCTGCCAATGCGCCGGCAGGGCAAGTCTCCGCGCCGCGCCGCACTCAGAATGTACGACGGCTTTACAGAGCAAAGCCCGGCCGCTTGATGCTCTGTCAGTAAGTTATTTTGATACGCCGCGCGCATGCCCTCAGGCGGCGCGCCGCCTTCGAACGCAAACACAGCATCCCAGGTGTAGCGCCGCTTCGTGCCATCGCTCACAACGCATAGCTTGCCGAGTTTTTCTTGCCGCCAAAAGAACGCGTCGCTCCCTTTCTGCCAGCGCCGGATCAGGAACGGACGGTCCAGCAAAACTGGCACGTCATTGGAAATTGGGGTGGGTGGTTTTTCTGTCATTTTCACTCCATCGGTTTGGGGGGTGAAAAGGACAGAGGGAAAATGAACGCCGTTTCAAAACGGCTGTACGGTTTTTCTTAATCTTTTTGCGTTTGAGAGGACGCCAAGAAAAGCCCGGCTCTGCTAAAATCTCCGAGCCCCCGCCATGGAAACGCGAAAGAGCTTTTTGACATCGCCAAGTTGTTTCTCAGGTGCCCCGCAGACTCCTAGTCTGACAAATGAAAGGAAAAGAAATGACCGCACCAAATCCAACTCCCTATCAGATCGCAAACGCGTTCGCAGGGCTCAGAGGCCTCATTGTGGAACCGGATATCGAAATTCTCACCCGTAAGCCTAACGGCACCGTCAATCTGCGTATAGTCGGTGACGACGGCTCCTACCTAGCCACAAGCACATGCCCGGAGAGTAAGTCTCTTTAAAGCAAAACCGCATTCAATAAAGTTTACTGGCTGGCGGGTCAGCAAATGATACCTGCGCCATTAAAAGCCTGATGCGAACAGACGCTCTAAGGAGGTCTAGAGCATATCCCAAGCTATGCTGTGCACAGATCGTCAAAACCGACAGTGGTGCTCGAACAGCACCGATGCAGCGCGAACGCCTGGCCATCCCGTCAACTGTAGACTTTCACGCTGAGAACGTGGGATTCAGTGATCGTCAGCGGCCACTCGAGTTGTCTGTAAATTCCCTGGTAACACTTTTGTGATCAAGGCGCTTTGGAAGCCGGGTGTTTCTAGAATGCCCCTTTGCAACACATTAATATTAAATAAAAAAAAACGCAAATAGGAGGTTTGCGAAGTGGGTTTGAATCCCCCATTTGCAATACTGGCCTTTATGTCTAAGCAGAGGGTGTGTTTCGAAGCACCTGAGACAAACCGCGAATTGCGGTCACAACCTCTTAGGTCGTTTCGAGGCAAGAGTGTAACGGAAAAAGGAGCAGCAACAGACAAAAGAAAACCCTCCGAAACCGAGGCTTCAAAGGGCTTTCAAGTTCTCTAGTACAGACTTGCTACCCGGTTGGCGTCTTTGTTTCAACACCGTTTTGCGGTGCTGGTATCTATTTGTCTACTGATATCTCAGATGTAAAAAACCCTAAAACCAATCCGGCACCTAGCTCTTGGAGACCTCTGCGCGAACCTATTGGGAACACGCCGATAGATCGCTGCCTTACTTTCCGCGTTCATACCCATGTTCGTTTTGTAACGCATTCTGGAAACGGAATGCAGGCGGTCGGCCGATTGCTTCACCTTCAAACGAGACCTGCATTGCCATCACGGCGGCGCGGGCCCTTTCAGCACACCAAGGAAAACTCATGTCTAACTGTTACAAAAATCAAACAACCGTCAGGAGAGGGAAAAAATCCTTTGGGACTCAACATACTGCTGCAGTTCCCAGCCTCTGACCCCTCCTTGCCCTCAACTTACAACCCAGGAAGAAACGCAATGAACACTTACGACCAAACCGCCGAGGACCGCTTCGAAGCGAACGCCGAAATGTATCCACTCTTGGAGAACTTTGGTTATGATGTTGAGGGGCTAGCAGAGCTGCTTCGGGATGAACCGATCTCCGAGGTGTGGGAAATGTTCGGCAGCTTTCATGGCGTCAATCGTTCCGCCCGTTCTGGAGAGTATGGCGTTTTCGAAATCAGCGACGCTGACAATGACCACGTCATTTCCTTCCTGCTACCTTTCGACGAACAGGGTGAACTCACTGGCCCGGGGCGCATCGCCTTGGAAAATCGTCACAGCGTGATCGAATCCTACGAGCTCGACATTGAGCTTAGCCGAGTGATCTGGGCTGATGTTTCCGACGAGATCCAAGAAGCCTTGCCAGAGCTGAGCAGCATTCAAGAGGACTGCTCCGAAGAATGCCGCCCCGATCACAGGCTTTGGGTGGAGAAGCTCGCCAAGAGTCAAACTGACGTTTGATCGGATTAACGCGGCACGCCAAGCTCAAGCGGACGAGGCGTGCCGCAACTCGACCGTCTGACCCGGATCGACAAGGACAAGAACCCCGTGAAAGCTCGGATTTGACGGCTCCCAATTTAGGCGCGCAAAAAGAGTTCGTCGGGGGCCGCCGGCCCCGGCCTCAGTCTGCTCTTACTTCACTGCGGAAAACGCACAAGTTGTCGGGGTTTTGCCACTTTACGCAAAAAGGTCCGCAAACATTTCGCCGATAAATGTTTGGGGACCAATGTGCGCCTGTCGCGAGAAGTTCAAGCATGTCGTGGTTTCGACCATTTGACTGTGCGGCCCTATCATAAGCGTCCCTTTTTTGTGGCGCCAAACGTCTGTTCTGTCCAGTCCACCGCATCTTCCGGCGCTATTCGTACGCTCCCAAAGACGTTGCGCGTTGGGAGCCCCTCTACGATCCAGCGCTCAACCGTGCGTTCGCTGACCTGCCATTTTGTGGCGAGTGCCTTTTTGCTCTTCAACGGTCTCTTATAGAGTTTGGAACGCGCTCCGCGCGGCGCAGGTCCCCCCAGGCATCGGTCCAGCAACACCGCCAGCTACCGCTCAGGCGAACGCCCTCCAGCGCTCCGTTTTTCAGGCAGGTACGGACCGTGCGGGGAGACAGGCTATAATGCGCGGCAACCTCTGCAACGGTCAGGTTATAGTCGTTATCATCTTCCATGTGCAGAAGATTGTTCCCCTGACCACGCAGCCAAAATTTTCATATTTTAAGTTTTGACCGTCCGTGGTTCGAGGCGAAGGTCCCTCAATGCCGCACCGTTTGTCAGCGCGAGACATTTTATCAGATCGCAGGTCCACGGCCCGATGGGGGCCGCTCCCCTGTTTCACTGCCATAAAATAGGCTCCGAGAATTTTCATAGATGAGAACCGCATCGGGGCGGGCAAGCTTTACATGGGCGCGCTATCAACCCTCAATCTTTGAGAGCCAGCACTATCTCCAGCCTCAAGATCCAGCTGCAACCGGCATCCCCAGACTCAAAATGCCGGAGCCTGAGGGCAACTGCCCGCTGTTCATCCAGTTCCGGCAAGTGACGCCTAAAGGCTTCAGAACAGCGGCCGGAAACAGGGCGGCTGCCCTGAACGTGTCCGGTATGAGCAACGCAGTGATCCCAGTTGAAGAATATCGAAGGTTTCTCGCTGCACAACAGCGGTCGCGAGATTAAGCTCCTCTGTCATAGAATGTTCCGTTTAGGATTTGTCGTGACTGCCTTTGGCTGAGCGGCGCAGGCGTGAGCTGCTTAAGGCTTGTCGCTCTTCGGAACGGGCTTCCAAAAACGGGTGTTGGTCTGTTCCCAAGAACCAATTTCTAAAAAGAAAAGTATCCTTTAGAGAGTTCCGGGACATTCCGGCGCTTTGCATCCGTCGAAAAATTTATATGGATAAGTTTATAAGTTACATACACTTACAGGAGTTTTCACGAATTTCTCTCGGTGTTTAACGCCGACCCAGAAAGGGGTTTCAAACCGCGTTTCTGAAAATCTTCGTCGAACGCACGTCCTCGTCACACAAACGAGGAATGCACCATGAAGATTAAGTTCAACGACACTTCACCCACCACCGCTAAAGCTCTGGATCAGTTCTACACGGCCCCCAAGGTCGCCCAAGATTGCATCGATCAGGTACTCGACTACTATGCGGACCAGCCCTTCGAAACCATCATCGAACCTTCCGCCGGCACGGGCGCCTTCTCAAGGCAGCTTGGGAGCAATTGTATCGCTCTCGACCTCGATCCAAAGGCACCGGACATCCAGACCGCCGATTTTCTGACCTGGCAGCCAGAAATTCTCACGGGACGCTGCCTGGTCATTGGCAACCCACCTTTCTCTGGGGGCGCTGCCATGAAGTTCCTCAACCATGCAGCGGCGTTCGCTGATGTGGTCGCCTTCATTCTGCCTGCGACCTTTAAGAAAAAGAGCCAGCAAAACCGGGTCGCTTCGAACATGCACCTGATGTACCAGCAAGATATCCCCTCGCGCTCGTTTAGCCATGCAGGCAGGGTGGTTGACGTCCCGTGCGTCCTCCAAATCTGGGAGCGTGGCGATGTGCCTCGCCAGCGGCATAAGCTTCGCTGCCGTCATTCTCATTTTGAACGCTGCTCTCAAGCCGAGGCGGACTTGGTGATCCGCCGGATCGGCGCCCACGCCGGGACGCTCAAGCCGCTTGATGTGAATTGGAGCGCACAATCCAATATCTTTCTGCGCGCAGTTGGTTGCAACCGAGCAGAACTCTTGCGCCGTTTCCAGAACCTCGACCTAACCGGCGCAGCCGCTAACGGAGTGGGCGGAGGTTCGATCAATATGTCAGAACTTGTCGAACTCTATGAAGCTATTTTAAAGGAGGAACCGGTCGCGAGTCCTTTACAGGGAATCGCAGATGACCAGATTGGCAAAGGAGCAGCCCTGAAATGGCGGATGCCATTGCATGCCTCTTCAGCAGCATTTTCGCTAGCAGCCAAAAGCTTCCATTTGTTCAATTCTAACGAACGTGATCACCTTGTTCCTACATCCAAGGCTCAGCCCCCGCTATCTAACCCCATTCAGGAAGCTTGGATTCGGCATGCCGCTGAACTTCTGGAGCGCCCGTTTTGCAGAACGCGACGCTGCAGTACGCATATTGGCGGCTTGATGACAACAGTATATCCCGTCTTAGGTCCGCCGCAGAATTTGATAGTAAACTCAAGATGGCCTCTATTAACGATGAACTGTTCTCGCCCGGCTCCACCCACATCGAGGTCCGATGCTGGGAGTGCGGCCATACGGTGAGCCGCAGGTCCGGCGAGGTGCCTGAGGGCATTACGCAGCACGAATTCGAGCGCCGGTCTGTCTGCAAGTACGGCGCAGGCTGGCCGCAGGTGTCGCGGTTTCCTCAAAAGAAATCGACATCGATGTGATAAGCTTACGTGAGGGAGACAACATGAAACCCAAGGTGCCCAGATTTTCACCCCAAGAACGCGCAGCTGAGAAAGCCGCTGCGCGTGCGCGCGATGAAGAACTACTTCGCTCTGGTCAGGTTTCACACGCTGATATGGCACGCGCTAACGGCGGTTTCGTCCGAGGGGCGCGTTACAAAGGCCCAGCAAAGCGTATTCAGGCACTCGCTGCGTCCCTGTCGTCAGATGACGACAGCGCCTAAATTGCCAATGGCGCGTATGTGAGGAGATATGCAGGTCATAATCCCGAAGAAACTGCACATCGCACTGGCATGGAGCTGCCCGAAGTACTCGCCCTGAGGTGTTGTGACGATGAAGAAGAAGGTGCCGAGTTTAATGCGCTCTGCGATGCGTGGCAGGGCGAAATGCCAAGCGAGGTCGTTATCGACAATATCTGAAGGATCACCGGCACAGGGATTGTCAATTCATTACTGCGCCAACTTGCGCCAGCCCTCTGCATTTCGTGGTGCAGCTCGTGGCCAGCATTTTTGTGGACATGGCGCTATGTCCAAACAAGCTTGAAGGTCGGCTTGGCTGGACCTTCCTGCCGTTCGCTGCTGGCGCTCCATTTGCGCTGCGATCACGAAGGTCACCGGCTCGAAGGGGCGGACAGCTGACTTTCGCCGCTGGGGCGAGTGGGCCGTGCCGGGAGAGTGAGAGCCGATGTTCAGAACAATGCGAAATTAAGCATCTCGCTGCACGGCCTTGAGGCCACTACAAGCCGTTGCGTGAGGGGTGCGGCACTCCGGCTCGCGAGGTGGAATTGTAGGCGAGGCGCAAAACCATTAGGACGCGCTTCAAAATAATCGTTTACACCGAAGCTGTCGAACCAGCAGAATGACGCAAGGAGACGAAGGAATTACCGATGGCACAGGTCGACATATCGCCTGACGTTCTGGAATGGGCGCGAGAACGCGCCGGGATGCCGTTCGACAGTCTCGTGCAGCGTTTCAAAAAGTACCCGGCTTGGCTGAAGGGAAAGGGCGGTCCGACCTTCAAGCAGCTGGAAACCTTGGCGGCGACGCTTCACCTACCGCTCGGCATGTTTTTCCTGCCCGCACCGCCCGAGGAGCAGCTGCCCCTGCCTGACTTCCGGCGGATGGCTGGAACGGCCTATGGGCGTCCAAGTACAGAGCTGATCGACACGATTCACACCTGCCAGCGGCGCCAGAGTTGGTATCGTGACCACCTTGCCGGGTCCGGCGCGCCGCTTCTGAAGTTCGTCGGTTCTTCTACGGCGGGCGACCCGCCTGCGATTGTAGCGGGCAGCATCCGCACCGTGCTGAAGTTGGAGGTCGGGAGCCGGTCCGAGGCCGCGACTTGGGAAGAATTCCTACGGCTCTTCATAGCCCTTGCCCGAGAGGCGGGGATCCTCGTGATGATCAATGGCGTCGTTGGAAATAACACACACCGGAAGCTGAATCCGCGCGAGTTCCGCGGCTTCGCAATTTCCGACTCGTTCGCGCCGCTCGTGTTCGTGAATGGCGCTGACACGAAGGCCGGTCAGATTTTCACGCTCGCCCACGAGCTGGCGCACATCTGGATCGGCAAAGGCGGTATCAGCAACGCAGCCGCTGACGACCTACCGGAGGACTGGAACCCGGACAGCGCGGTCGAGCGGTTCTGCAATGCAGTCGCCGCTGAAGTTCTCGTGCCGATGGCCCAACTCCAGAATATGGAACTACCCGGCGATATCGACTTGGCGAAGACCACGGTCGCGCGCTTGTTTCGGGTCAGCACGCTGGTCGCCCTACGTCGCCTGAAGGATCTTGGACGCCTGAGCTATGACGCCTTTCAAGCAGCCTATGACGCCGAGCTCGACTTCCTGAAGGACAAGGCGAAAGGCAGTTCTGGCGGCGACTTCTATGCGACGATGGGGGCGCGCGTCGATCCGCACTTTGCATCGGCGGTCATCTCGACGGCCCTCGAAGGCAGGACGCAGATGGGTGAAGCCTTCGACCTGCTGAATCTCAAGAACAGCAAGACATTCCGCGAGGAAGCAAGGCGGCTGGGAGTGACGAGCTAATGTTGTTGCTGGACACGAACGTCTTCCTAACACCTGCGCTAAGCTACTACGCTTTCGACATCTGCGGAGGATACTGGGATTGGATCGCCAGTGCCGCAGCCGCTGGTGAGGTCGCAAGTATCGCTCCGGTGAAGCGCGAGCTGCAGAAGAAAGACGATCAGGTAAAGCACTGGATCGAGTTGCATGGCACGAGCATTTTCATGCCTGATGACGGCGCGATCGGAAACAGCATGGGGCAGGTTGCGAGCTGGGCAACCTCGAACGGCTACACCTCCGCCGCCGTCGCAGACTTTCTGAACAAGGCCGATGCTTACCTTGTCGCTTACGCAATCCACGGCGGTCACGACATCGTAACGCTTGAGACCCGGGAACCGCTCAGGGTGAGCAAAATCAAAATTCCTGACGCCGCGGACGCTCACGGCATCAGCACGATTTCACCTTACGAGATGCTGCGTAGGAACGGTGTCCGCCTGTAGACGCGACCCCGTCTCTGGGCGCTGAAGGACGCACCATGACGACAGTCTTTTACACATATGTCTGGGGGTCGAACCCGAACCTCGGCGTGCCGCTAACCTTCACCGCGAACCACCACCGGGCCTTCGCGGCAAAGCGCGCGACCGTCGAGCAGGACGCGGTCGTGTTCGGCGTCTGCAGTACGAACCCACAGGACCCGAAGGTCGTCATCTCCGAGCACCAGCGCGGGCGTGTACTGTCCGCTTGGCGGCTGTCCAGAATCGCGTTCGCAAGCTCCGACTATGGCATCGGGGCGCAGAACACTTGGGATGTGGATGAGAACGGCGCCTACCGGTGGCCCTACGCACTGCAGCCGCTCGACGTCTGGGCAATCACCGCCCCCCCGAGGTTTCGCGATCTGCTTGGCTACACGCCCCGCACGCACACGCAGCGGGCCATCACCAGCACACAGGAGGTGAACCCCGAATTGGCCGAAAGCCTCCTCGCGCTGATCCCTGGCGCGACCCGGCTGAAAACCATGATGCCGAGGTTCAGCGGCCTTGCTGGGCGAGTGCAGCGGCTGCGTCAGCAGCATCCCTTCCGGATAAACGGCTACGAGGTCGCGCCGCGCGATATGTCCGCGCTGGTGAGCGTCTATGTCGCCGAACTGGTGATTAACCGCCGGCGCTACTGCAAGATCGGGCACGCAGTAGACCCTAAGACCCGGCTGGCAGCGTTTAACGCTTACCGCGTCAGTTCGGAACCCCAATGGCACCTCAAATACGTGCAGCCGATCGGCACCGAGCAGGAGGCGATCAGGATAGAGCACCAGCTCGGTGCGCAGTTCGAGAAGCACCGAACCGAACAGAACGGCGAGATCTTTTCCGATCTTGATGCCGATGTCCCCGGGATGGCCCTGCTTCGACATGTGCGCTGACCGGGAGCCCGCAGTTTGGATCGTAGGGGGCCAAAAAACCCTTGGGCTCCAGACCTATCGATCTCAGCCGATTGGCTTGGATCACGCTTCGCAAAGCGATCCGAACTATGAGCAATCTTTTCCCGGAAAGCCTGCGACATGAATGCTGCGCCGGGAACAAACGGCGGGTCTGGTTACGCTGCGGCGCGGCGATTAACGATTAGGCGGAGGTCCGCAGTGGGCCGCTCACACCAGTTACGACAGTGGCCCACCTGTCAACGTTATTAGGACAGATAATCTGGTCACTGCCCATCTTCGAAGAAAGAATTCGCCGAGGGGTGGTTGCGGAGCTGTTCGGGCCGGTATGGTCGCATCTCACCGACGTGAGAAACCAGCCCAGTTTCAAGACGCTTGATGACCGATGAATGGAGCGCAAAAGCAGCGGTCACTTCGCGCGGAACCATCGGCCAGCGCTTACGGATCGGACCATATGCGAACATGAAGGCTTCCTCGTGCTGCATACCGGTCGGATCCGGCATGATGTACAACTTGCTCTCGTTGATCCGGACGTCTGGAACACA
The DNA here is from genome assembly GCF_043557115.1 of Sulfitobacter sp. 1A13679. NCBI lineage: Bacteria > Pseudomonadati > Pseudomonadota > Alphaproteobacteria > Rhodobacterales > Roseobacteraceae > Sulfitobacter > Sulfitobacter sp. 1A13679. Next base: position 1,360 of record NZ_JBIFFO010000021.1, on the reverse strand, counting down.
AACCTTCAGCTCTTCTAGCATCCAGCTGAGCGCGATGTCACTAAGGCGGGACTCCGGTTCTGGGTAACTGCCGCCAACATCGCTGTGGCAGCCGGCGAACCAGACTTGCTTCAACCACGGCGGGTCACGGCCTTCGGTCTTCTTGGCTTCGGCCGCCATGGCCCATTTCACGCGGGGGAAGTTCTTGCGATTCTCGTCTATCGCGAGCGCGTGACGAGCATGGCCGACATCGGAATCAAGCCACTGGTCGTAATTTTCAAGATTCCATTTGGCGTAGTGGCCGTAGTTCCAGATCGCAGGCCAGTCAGTGAGACGGGACAGTTTGAGCGGCTTTTTCTCGTCGGGTGAAAAGTACTTCCACTGCGACCACTTCAGCTTGCCGTACCAAAATCCGATGAGACCAAGGAGGCCCAGAAAGGGAAGCCAGACGTACCATGGCCAAGAGAACCAGAGCGACGCGCAGAAGGCGACAAAGAGCGCGAACACGATGCCGCCGGTAAGTAGGCTCACCTTGGCGTTTCCGAGCGCGGCGACGGTGTCGAAAACGCCGATGAACGCAGGCTGAACGTTGCCCTGAACATCTTTATCCGCATCCGGCACGAAGCTTCTGTACTTCTGTCGAAACCGGCGGCCGAGTTCCTCGCGACGTTCGTAATAGGGCTTCTGGCCGCGCTGATAGCCGTTGCCATGATTGTAGACGAAGTTCACCGCGTCACTCGCGATCTTCCTAAGTCGGGGACCGAAGCGCGGCACCGGCGATCCGTCCGGCATCTTTGTTGGGACGCCGCAAAGGTTCATCACATTGGCAACGGCTCGAACCGTATATGCCCCTCTTGAAAACCCGAAGAGGAGGATGCGGTCACCGGGTTCATAGTAGGAGATAATCTTCTCGTAGCAATCAATGACGTTTTCATCGATCCCGGTGCCGACCGCGGCCGACAAGATGTTTCTGATCCGCCGGAGCGTGAGGCCTCCCACCTCACCCGCACCGAGACCCGCGTCGTAAAAACAGACCTGTTCCTTCGGATCGATTGGGGATGACGGCCCGGGACGCATCGCGCGATACATTTTGTAGACGTTCGAGAGCCGTTGGTCGGGTCGTAGCCCACCGACTTGCCCGGTCCCATCCGAAAAGATTAGGATGTTCTTGGGCATGTTAGATGGCCTCACCTTCGTTATTTGTTTCAGCATCTAGTAGTCAGCGCAAAGCGTCAACGTTTCCGCCCCAAAAGTCCATGTTGTGTTATTTCAGGCAGCTTGTGATGTTGCTTGCGCAGTGAATGTTGTTGATTGTCACTGAGAACTGACCCGGTAGCCCCATAAATTGTCACTGAGAATTGACCCATGTGAACACACTTCC